>JABLXR010000055.1 GCA_013178015.1 Anaerolineae bacterium | reverse complement strand
CTCCTTTGCTCCTGTCTCCTCTACTCCTGTCTCCTTTACTCCTGTCTCCTTCCCCCTACTCCCCCGGGAAGCGGCCGTGCTCGCGGATGTAGTCGGCGATCGTCCCCGCCGCCAGGATGTCTTGGACGAACCGGGGTGGCTGGCGTAGCGTGATTCTCCGGCCGTCCACCGTGATCTGGCCCCCAGCCGCGTCCAGCTCCACCTGATCGCCATCCTGCAGCTGCCGCACCGCCTCCTGGTCCTCGAAGAGAGGAATGCCCAGGTTGATCGCGTTGCGGAAAAAGATGCGAGCGAAGCTGTTCGCGATGATGCCGGCGATACCGCACTTCTTCAGCGCCAGCGGGGCGTACTCGCGCGAGGAGCCACACCCGAAGTTGTCTCCGGCTACGATGACGTCGCCCGGGCGCACTTCCCGAGAGAACTCCGGCCGGAACTCGATGAAGGCGAACCCAGGTAGTTCCGCCTCACTGGTCATGTAGGGCGAGTAGCGCCCCGGCACGATCTGGTCCGTGTCCACATCGTCGCCGAACTTCCATACCCTAGCCATCTGCACTCCTAGGTCCGGATCTCACTAATGAGGAGAGAAGGAGTGAAGGAGACAGGAGGGAAGGAGTGGAGGAGACAGGAGGGGAGGAGTGGAGGAGACAGGAGGGGAGGAGTAAAGGAGTGAAGGAGACAGGAGAACAGCACGGCCGGCTGGCGTAGCAGGCACGCCCACCAGGCACCCCGTGGCCGCACTCGTGGCCCATGCTCACCGCTCCGCACACCGCCCCAATCGCCGCTCACATGCAGGGCCGTCGCAACTCGCACTTCTCCTCCTATCTCCTCCGCTCCTGTCTCCTCCACTCCTTCCCTCCTTCCCTCCTACAAGTACTTCCTCGGATCAGCGATTTGGCCTTCCAGGGCAGTGGCCGCCGCCGTTAGCGGCGAACCCAGGTAGATGTCCGCCTGGGGTGAGCCCATCCTTCCCCGGAAGTTGCGATTGGCGGTGGAGAAGCAGGCCTCTCCCGCCGCCAGCACGCCCTGATGTCGGCCGATGCAGGGGCCGCAGCCGGGGGTGCTTATGGTGGCGCCGGCATCGAGCAGAGCGCCCAGGCTGCCGTCGGCGATAGCGTCTCGCAGCGTCTGGTCCGATGCCGGGATGACGATCATGCGCACGTGCCGCGCTATCCGCTTGCCCTTCAGGATGCGGGCCGCCGCATGAATGTCCTCCAGCCGACCATTGGTGCAGGTGCCCAGGAACACCTGGTCAATACGGGTGCCCAGCACCTCGGTTACGTCGCTCACGTTGTCCACATCGTCCGGTGAGGCCACTTGAGGCGCCAGGGCCGACAGGTCTATCTCTTCGGTCTGCACGTAACGGGCATCGTCGTCAGGGTAGAGCCAGTCCGGCAGGCCCAGCTGCGCCAGGCTGTCCCGCGGGAAGGCGATCATACCGGCCTTTGCCCCCAACTCCGTGGTCATGGAGCAGAGGGTGATGCGGGAGGCCAGGCTCAGGCCCTGGGCACCGTGGAACTCCACCGAACGGTAGGTAGCCCCATCTATCCCCAGTCGGCCGATTAGGTGCAGGATGGCGTCCTTGGACATTACCCCGTCGGGCATACTTCCGACGAGGTTCACCCGGATAGACTCGGGCACCTTGAGCCAGATCTTGCCGGTGGCGAAGGCCAGGGCAATGTCGGTCGCCCCCATGCCCGTACCGAAGGCCCCGATGGCGCCATACGCGGTCGAGTGAGAGTCCGACCCAAGCACTACCTCGCCGGGCCGTGCCAGGCCCTTCTCGATCATGAGCTGATGGCAGATGCCGGAGCCGACGTCGTAGAACTGCCGGATGCCCTGCTCGGCCGCGAAGCGCCGCACCTCCGCCTGCCCTTCGGCTGTGGAGAGGTTGCAGGCGGGGGCAACGTGATCCACGAACAGCGCTATCCGCCCTGGGTCAGCCACCCGCGGCACCCGGAACTCCTCCTTCATGGCCTTGATGACGCTGGGGGCGATACTGTCCACGCTCATGGCCATGCCCACATTGACCACCGTGAGGTCACCCGCCCGCACTTCCCGGCCGGCCGCCCGTCCGATGGTCTTCTCCGCCAGAGTGAAGCCCCTACTCAACACCATCCTCCTCAGGGGAGTCTTGCAGAAGCCGGCCCCCGTTCTCCACCCACTGCCGCAGTAGGTGATCCACGTCGCCCAGGTGCAGCGGCCTGGTATCGGCCAGGGCCTTGATGTGCGCCGTTATCGCCTTGACTTCGTCGTCGCTGAGGTCGAGGCCCAGCTGCTCGGCCCGATCCTTGACCGCATTCCAGCCAGTTAGCCGGTGGGCGATGGAGATATAGCGGGTCATGCCGAAGTCCTGCGGGTTCAGGATTTCGTACGTCTCTGGCCGGTTGAGTACGGCCTTGGCGTGGATGCCAGCCTTGTGGGTGAAGGCGGTGATGCCGGTGATGTAGTTGTTGAAAGGCACAGCGATGCCCACGAACTCGGCCACCATGCGGTCCAGGTCGCGAAGCATCTCCAGCCGGTACTTCCGCTTCACGAGCTCCCGGTCCAGCGAGTACATGCGAGCCACGAAGCCACCGAGAGGAGTAATGCCGTTACGCTCGCCAATCCCGAGTACACTGGTGTCGATGTGGGTAGCGCCAGCGTCGAGGGCGGCGAAGCTGTTGGCGATGGCGCACCCAGTATCGTTGTGAGCGTGGAACTCGATGTCGGCGTACACCACGTCCCGCAGAGTGCTGACCAGACGGTGCACTTGCATGGGCGTAGCCACACCTACGGTATCCGCCAATCCGATCCTGTTCACGCCGATCTGGTCTACGGCGCTGTAGATGTGGAACAGATCCTTCGAGTCACTGCGGAAGCTGTCCTCGGAGCTGAAGCGGACCTCCAGCCCCTGATCCTTGATGAAAGAGACCACCTCGATGGCAGCATCGGTGATCTCCTGGATGCTCTTGCCGTGGCTGTACTGCCGGAGCAGCGCCGAGGTGCCAAATACGACGTCTATCCCGTCCACGCCGCTCTCGACCGCTAACCGGGCGTCGCTCATGGCGCAGCGAATATGAGTCAGCACCTTGCACTTCAGCCCCAGCCTGGCCACGCGGCGACAGTCCTCAAAGCTCTGGGGGCTGGCAGCCGGCGAAGTGAGCTCGATGTACTCCACCCCGAACTCGCTCAGCGCCTGAGCGATCTGGACCTTCTGCTCGGGGGTGAAGTTGGCGCCTACGAACTGCTCCCCCTCGCGCAGGGTGGACTCGATGATGGCGAAGTCGTTCAGCGGCATACATGACCTCCATGCCGTAGGTGGCAGAACGGCTCGCCATCGAGCACCCCCGGACCGCCGGCGGTCCCGCAATGGGCAAACGAAAGCGGCCAGCACTTACCGTCCGGTTTGGCTGGCCGCATGCTGCAGACAGGCAATAGGCCTATCCAGACCGGCGGTCTGGCTCCTCGGCCTTCTTCACGCGCTTGGCAGCGCCCGTTGCCTGCACCAATCGCCTACCCATATGGTGTAACATCGCGGAACTGAGGCCAAGTCTAGCATGAACGCCCAAGGGGGGCAAGCGCGTCGGCAGGCAGGGCGAGTAGTGAGACCTACCGCTCGGGCACGCTCAGCCTACCGACCCTGATCTGTTACCATCAGTTGACAATGTGCGTCACTGCGTGGTGTAATGTGGGCCGAGCTTTGGGGTTCCCCGCACAACAGCGACAGGAGAGAGAAGTATGGCCGACAGCGTGTTGACCCGACGTTCGTTCCTTCGCACGGCCGGAGTAGCCACTACAGCAGCAGCGGTAGCCGCGTGCGGCTCCCGCCCCGCCCCCACAGCGACCCCGGAACCCACTGCGCCTCCTGCTCAGGCAACTCAACCTCCCGAGGCCACCACAGCGCCCGAAGCCACCGCCGCGCCAGAAGCGACGGCTGCCCCGGCCTCCAAGTACACCGAGGCTCCCAGCCTGGCCGCGAGAGTGGCCGCGGGCGAGCTACCCCCGGTGGAGGAGCGCCTGCCCAAGGAGCCCGTCATCGTCGAGCCCTACGAGGAGATCGGTCAGTACTCGGACGACCTGCACCGCGTGCTCACCGGCCCTGCCGACCTCACCGGGCATCGGATCCTGCTGTACGAGGCCTTCACCCGCTGGGACTACCACGGCGAGGAGCTCAAGGCCATCCCCAACATAGCCAAGGGATGGGACGTCACCGACGATGGTCGCACCTACACCTTCTACCTGCGCGAGGGCATGAGGTGGTCTGACGGTGAGCCCTTCACCGCCGACGACATCATGTTCTGGTACCAGGACATGGCCCTCAACAAGGAGCTCATGCCCACCTTCCCCGCCTGGCTGGTGGTGGGAGGTGAGCCGGTGGTAATCGAGAAGGTGGACGACTACACCGTCACCTTCAAGTTCGCTGCTCCCTACGGCATCCTCATCGAGTTCTTGGCCTTCCAGGGACCGGGAATCATCGCCCCCAAGCACTACTTGTCCCAGTTCCATCCCAACTACGCCGATGCCGACGAGTTGGCCGCCAAGATCAAGGAGGCCGGGTTCGAGCACTGGTACGAGCTGTTCGCCAACCGCAACGACACCATGAACAACCCCGATTGCCCGGTCCTCTGGGCCTGGAAGGTGGAGACTCCCTTCCCCGCCCAGCGCATGACCAGCGTCCGCAACCCTTACTACTGGAAGGTGGACACCGCCGGGCAGCAGCTGCCCTACTTCGAGCGAGTAGTGGTTGATCTAGCCGAGAACAACGAAGTGATCATGATGAAGACCATCGCCGGCGAAGTAGACTACCAGTACCGGCACATGGGCTTCGCCAACTACTCGCTCCTCACCGAGAACGCCGAGGCCGGCGGCTATGAGGTGCGGCACTGGATCGGTGGCCCCTTCCCCTGCGTCTACGTCAACCAGAGCTGGCCCGATGATCCAGTGCGGGCGATCTTCCAGACCAAGGAATTCCGCCACGCCCTGTCTTACGGCCTGAACCGGGAAGAGATGAACGACCTCTTCTGGTTCAGCCTGGCCACGCCCGGCAACCCGGTGGGCAGCACCCGTGACCCCTTCTACAAAGAGGGCTACGGCACCACCGCCATCGAGTACGACCCGGACCGGGCCAACGAGCTCCTGGACAGCATCGGACTGGACCAGCGGGACGACGACGGCTTCCGGCTGCGGCCAGATGGTGAACGCCTGCAGCTCTTGCTGGAGTGCTATCCCAGCGAGATGGGTGTGCCGGTCATAGACATCTTCAGCCAGGTGGCCAGCTACTGGCAGCAGCTGGGCATAGACGCTCAGGCCCGGGAGATCGAGCGCTCCTTGTGGAGCCAGCGCGCCCTTGCCAACGAGAGCATGATGCCCTCGTACGACATCGCCAAGATCCTCTGGATCCTCGACCCAGTGTGGTTCGTTCCCTACGGCAGCTGCTACTGGGCTCCGGCCTATGCTCAGTGGGCCCTCAACCCCGAGGCGGGGATGGAGCCGCCGGATGAGATCAAGGAGATCATCGACTGGTACAACCAGCTCAAGCAGGAGCCGGACGAGGCCAAGCGGTTGGAGCTGGGCCGCAAGATCCTGGATCGGCATAACGAAAACGTCTACATCATCGGCACCTGCTCGATAGACATCCAGCCGATGATCGTAAAGAACGGCATCGTCAACGCCCCGGTGGCGGCTCCGGCGGAGTACCGCACCTACCACGAGGGCATCGGCTGGCCGTTCCAACTCTGGCGCCGCCAGTGATAGCCTGAGCCTCACGAGGGCCGTGCACGACGAGCGGCACGGCCCTCGACTCATTATGCCGGATGGGGAAGCGGGCGCCATGATACTGGACGTTCATGCGCACGTCGGGGTGACCTGGCCCGAGGAGGGAGTCCGACCCACGGTGGCCGACGCCATCGGTATGATGGATCGGGCCGGCGTGGACATGGCCTGCACCTCGGCCAGTCGCTACCTGCGCTGCGATATGAGGGAGGGGAACCGGGTCACCCTCGAGGTGGTCCGGGCCTACCCCGATCGGCTCATCGGGTTCGTGATCCTGAGCCCGCGCCATGTCGAGGAGTCGCTGACGGAGGCAGATCGCTACCTGGGCCATGAGGGCTTCAGAGGCATCAAGGTGCATCGCTCCCACAATAACGTTGCCTACGATGACTCCCGCTACGACCCCATCTATGCCAAGGGCGAGGAGTACGGAGTCCCCGTGTTGGCTCACACTTTTTCCCCGGCCGAGGTGCAGCAGGTAGTGGCTGCCGCCCGCCGTCATCCGCGGGTCAGCTTCATCGTAGGCCATTCCGGCGGCTACGCCTGGGCCGACTGCCTGGCGGACGCGGCTTCCGTCCCCAACACCTACCTCGACATCTGCGCTTCCTGCGCCGACGTGGGCCGCATTGAAGCTTTCGTCGCCGCCGTGGGGCCCGAACGCGTGCTCTACGGCACCGACAATCCGTTCCTGGAGCCCTCCCACTGCCTGGCTCAGGTTCGGGCCGCCGACCTGACGGAGCTCGAACGCGATCTGATACTGGGCGCGAACGCGGCCAGACTCGTGGGGATCGGCCGATGACTGCCTTCGATGCCAACCTGGTCCTGGGTCAGTTGGGATGGCGTCCCGTCGGGGTGGATTCAGCCGAGCAGATGCTCCGCAGCATGGATCGGTTCGGCATCGAGCGGGGTCTGGTCTCTCACCTAACCGCGTGCATGCACGAGCCGGAAGCAGGGAACCGGGCCTTGTTCGATGCCGTGGCCGGGCACGCGAAGCGTCTCCTGCCCGTCCCCGTGGTGGACCTGAACGATGGGGGTCGATGGCGAGCCAGGGTCGAGGAATGGACGGAACTGGGGGTGCGGGCCGTCCGTATCGCCCCCGCCTTCTACCGCAACCGACTGGACGGCGACGAGGCCAGTGCCCTAGCCGAGGCAGCACTGGCGCGTGGCTGGCCCGTGGTCGTGGCGCTCAACACCGCCCGCGGTGTACCCTGGGCCGGCGGCCAGCCGAACCAGGCCCTGGAGCTGGCTCAGAGGTTCCCCGAGCTCAAGGTACTGATGGTGGGCGCCAACCGGAGCCAGTGGTACGAGATCATCGCCGCTCTGCGGAGAGCACCGAACCTGTACCTGGAACTCTCCAACCTGGAGACTGGGCTAGCACTGGAACAACTGGTGCAAACGGGCTTCGGCCCTCGCGTGCTGAATGGCAGCAATTATGGTATATCTTATGCTAACGTATGTATGGAGAGGATCCGCTGCGCCAGCGTAGACGACCGCGTGAAGCACGCCGTCCTGTGCGGTAACGCTCTGTCGTTACTGGGCGAGCCCGACAGCCCTTAGCGCGAGCTAGACCCTGACGGAGGGGAGTGGATGCTACGGTATATCCTGCGTCGGTTCGTTTTCATGATTCCGACCCTGCTGGCGATCTCGGTCGTGACTTTCGTCATCATTCAGTTGCCACCAGGCGACTGGTTGACCTCGTACATCGCTCGCCTGAGCAGCACGGGAGAGACGGTAGATCAGGCCACCATCGAGTCGCTCAAGGTGCGCTACGGCCTCGGCCAGCCGATCTACCTGCAGTACGCCAAGTGGATGCGCAACCTGCTTCGAGGTGACTTCGGTCAGTCGTTCGAATGGAACAAACCGGTCATAGACCTGCTCATGGAGCCGATGGCTCTCACCTTCGTCATTTCCTTCTTAGCTCTCATCATCCACTGGATCACTGCTTTTCCCATCGGCGTATACTCGGCGGTGAAGCAGTACAGCGTAGGGGATTACCTGTTCACCGGCATGGCCTTCCTAGGGGCCGCTATTCCTCAGTTCCTGGTGGCGCTGGTCCTCATGTGGTTTGTCTTCGTAAAGACGGGCACCAACATCACGGGGCTGTTTTCGCCTGAGTACCGCGAGGCAGCCTGGAGCCTGGGTAAGGTGGTGGACCTGCTCAAGCATGCAGTGTTGCCCGTACTGATTCTGGGATTGCTAGGAAGCGCTGGACTCATCCGCACCATGCGGGCCATGATGTTGGACGAGCTACACAAGCCATACGTGGTGACCGCGCGGGCCAAAGGCCTCAAAGAGAACCGCGTCATCATCAAGTACCCGGTCCGGGTAGCGCTCAACCCCTTCGTCAGCACCGTGGGCTGGTCGCTCCCGGGGCTCATCTCGGGTACCACCATCATCTCCATCGTGCTCGGCCTTCCCACCACTGGCCCCATCCTGCTCCACTCGCTCATGAGCCAGGACATGTACCTGGCGGGCAGCTTCCTGATGCTTCTGAGCTTCCTGACAGTCCTGGGAACCCTGATATCCGACGTCTTGCTGGCCTGGCTCGATCCGCGTATCCGGCTCAGCGATTAGCCTGGGAAGATATATCGAGAGGGTGGATGATGACCCAAGCTGGTGTGGCCACCACCGAGTGGCAGGAGGCACCGGATCGCGAGGAGACGGCGAGCGTGTTCGTGGCCTCGCAGTGGAAGCTCATGTACTGGCGCTTCCGCAAGCACAAGCTGGCCGTGTTCAGCGTGATTGTGCTGTCAGTTCTGTACACGGTCGCCATATTCGCTGACTTCTTCGCGCCTTACGACCACAACAAGCAAAACACCAAGTTGCTCTTCGTGCCGCCACGGACCATCCATTTCCGAGACACCGAGGGCAACTTCAGTCTCCGTCCGTTCGTCTACGGGCTGGAGCAACACGTAGACTCGCGCACCCTTACCAAGACCTATACCGACGACACGAGCGTCAAGCACTACATCCAGTTCTTCGTGCACGGCGATCCCTACAGTATGTTCGGGCTCATCGAGAGCGACCTGCACCTCTTCGGCTTGGAAGGCGGCGAGCGATCGTTGTTCCTGATCGGTAGCGACCGTATGGGCAGGGACATGCTCTCTCGCATCATTCACGGAGGTCGCATCTCTCTGTCGGTGGGCTTCGTGGGCATAATCATCTCTCTGGTGTTGGGGGTGCTGATCGGCGGGGCCTCGGGCTACTACGGCGGCGTAGTGGATACCATCGTCCAGCGCGTGATCGAGTTCCTCCGCTCTATACCTGAGATACCGCTGTGGATGGCGCTGGCGGCCGCCCTGCCCGTGTACTGGTCGCCCGTGAAGATCTACTTCTCCATCCTGGTCATACTGTCCTTCATTCACTGGACCGGTCTGGCGAGGGTGGTGCGCGGTCGCTTCCTCTCTCTGCGCGAGGAGGACTTCGTAGTCGCGGCCCGCATCTCGGGCGCCTCGGAGTTTCGCATCATCGTGCGGCATCTGGTGCCCTCGTTTCTCAGCTACCTGATCGCCAACCTCACGCTTGCCATTCCCGGCATGATCCTCGGGGAGACTTCGCTCAGCTTCCTGGGGGTGGGCATGCGGCCGCCGGCGGTCAGCTGGGGGGTGATCTTGAACGAGGCGCAGAAGCTGCGCGTGGTTGCGCAGGCCCCCTGGCTCCTGTTGCCGGGCGCCTTCGTCGTTATCGCGGTGCTGGGCTTCAACTTCGTGGGCGACGGCCTGCGCGACGCCGCCGACCCGTACGCGCGGTAGGCTCGGCGAGCGCACCAGCCGCCGGGCGGTAGCCTAGCGTAGGAGCCGGGGCGCACTCTGTGCGCCCCGGCTCCTACGTGTACATGCCCAACTCCGTCTGCCACTGGAGAAACCGCACTACGTCGTTGCGGCTTACCATCCCGGCCAGGCGGCCGTTCTCCACCACGGGCAACTGATGGAGATCCCTGAGGGCCAGTCGCTCCAGAATCAGGTTGCCGTCGTCCTCCGGGCGCACCACCTGCAGCTCCGAGGCCGGCGTCATGATCTCCCCCACGGAGGTGCTGTCCCAGCGGGAGGTCTCCACCTGGCTCACGTCATGCGGGCAGACGATCCCCAGCAGCTGACCATCGCCCAGGACCGGGTAGGCGTGCTGGTACCGGCGGACCACGTAGTCCTCCACCAGCTGCCTCACGCTCAGATCAGGGCTCACGCTGACGTAGTCCTGGCTCATGATCTGCCTGGCGGAGATGTCGCCCATCACCTCGCGCACCACGATCTGCCGGAAGCTGGACACGGAGGCGTTCCGAAGCAGCCAGCCCGACGAAGTCACCCACAGCCCAGTGAGCCAGTCTCCCCGGAAGACGCGGAAGGCCCCCAGCACCACCAGCAGGAAGGCCAGAGTCTGCCCGGCCCAGGCGGCAGCCCTGCCCGCGGCCCGGAAGTCGCCCCCTATCGTCCACCAGGCCAACCGGAGCAGCCTTCCCCCGTCGAGGGGCAGCCCCGGCAGGAGGTTGAACCCGGCGACGAAGGCGACCGCCCACCCTACGTAGTAGAAGACGGCAGCCAGAAACCCGGTATAGGGCAGTAGGAGGCGCCACCCCAGAGCCAACAGCCCCGCCTGCGCCAGCGACGTCACGGGCCCGGCGAGGGCCACCGCCAGCTCGGCGCCTCGGTTGAGGGGTGGATCCACCGCTTGGGAGGCACGGCCAAAGAAGAACAGCGTGACTCGATCCGTCTCCTCGCCCAGTCCCCGTGCCAGGAGGGCGTGGGCTAACTCGTGGACGAGCACCGACAGGAACAGAAGGCCGGCCGCGAGCGAACCGCCTAGCCAGCGCTGCCAGACAGGCCATCCCGGGTGATCGCGGGGAAGATATCCGGCGGCCAGCGTCCATGCGAAGAGGACCAGGATCAGGGGCCAGCTCGAGTCCACGTACACGAGGGTGCCGAGGAACCGCCCGAGCATCCACGACCGCGTGCCCATCGAGTCTCTGATGATGGAGGCAGGGCTGACGGCGCTCGGGCGGCTACTCCTGTTCTCGTGCACCCCTCGATTATAGTGAGCGGTCCGCTGCGCTACAACCGATTTGGTCTACCTCATGCCTGAAGCCCTCACCAGTACGAGGCCAGCTCGTCCTTGAGGTAGGCGTAGCTGATGGCAGCGCTCTTGTAGCCGCTGACCCGCGGCCGATCCAACTCCACGCAGAGCACCCCCTCGTAGCCCGCCTGCTTCAATTCCTCGGCCACGGCCACGAAGTTGATCACCCCACGGCCTAGCTCGCGGAAAGTGTCGTACCAGGGGGTGCCCTCCGGGGCCAGTGGCTGCACGTCTTTCACGTGCATGTAGCCCACCCGCGGGCCGTACTGCCGGGCCAGCTGGACCGGGTCCATCCCCCCCAGGACGGCGTGAGCGGTGTCGATGGTGAGGCCGAGGACCGACTCGGGCACCTGCGCCATCACGTAGTCGAGTTCGTTCTGGCGTTCGACGTTGGTGGCGTAGTGCGGATGCAGGCAGAAGCGGATGCCGTAGCGGTTGCCCAACTCGCCCAGTCTGGCGGCCTGCTCGGCGGTCCGGGCCAGCACCGGCTCCGTGACGCCCTCCTTCGCTCTCGCTCCCGCCTGAAGGTTCATCACCTTCGGGCCACGGCCTTGGAGGAATCGGAGGTAGCGCTCGGCGTGGGCGTAGTCCTTCTCGAAGTCGCCAGAGAGGTGGAAGTAGCCGCAGACGAAGTCCACCCCGTATCGGCTGAGGAGGGCATCGAAGTCATCAGGGCTGTCCTCGTAGAGGGTCACGATGGAGGCGATGTTCTCCACCGCCCGGTAGCCGATGTCCGATACCTCCTTGACCCCTTGCTCGAACTGCTCCCGGCTGTTGATGCCCCAGGTCCAGACGTTGATGCCGGCTCTCATTGCATCGCTCCTTGGGAACGAGGATGGTAGTGACCGCTGGGGAGGGGCGAGTGGTTAGTGGGGAGTGGTGCCACAGACTCGGGCATGCACTCGCCACTCACTACTCCCCACTCACCAACCAAAGATGCGCTCGGCGTTGCGGTGCAGGATGTTGTGACGGTCCTCGTCGCTGATATGAGCGCAGAGGACGCAGCCGATGCCGTACTGGGGGTCGAACCAGGGAAGGTCCTCCCCGTAGAGCACCTTCTCCGAACCCACTTCCCGCACCATGCGCTCGACGATCCCGTTGGCGTGGTAGGCGGCACACAGCTCCAGGTAGACGTTGTCGTGCTTGCGGGCTACTTCCAGGGCCAGGTCCCACTGGCCGTAGCCGGAGTGCCCCATGAGGAAGGTTGCCCGCGGGTACTTCTCTGCCACTTCGGACCAGAGGGCGGGGCCGTCGTAGGGGCTGTGACCCCAGGTGTGCATGAGGACGGGCAGACCGCGCTCGTGGGCATACTCCAGCGCCGGGGCATATCTCGGGCTGTTGATGGGGTGTCGGTGGTAGTCCGACAGCAACTTGAGCCCGACGAAGCCGGTAGAGCGGTCGAGCTCCGCCAGCGACTGGGCCAGCATCTCCGGGTAGTTGGGGTTGATGCACCAATACCCGGCGAAGCGGTCCGGATGCGCAGCCATGACCTGAGCCAGAAGGGCGTGGCCGCGGGCCGGCTCGACGAGGCCGGCGTGAGGAGCGCAGATGGCCCGCACCACGCCGGCCCGGTCCATCATCTTGAGCATGCTGGCGGCCTCGCCCCGCTCCGGGAAGTAGATGCCCATGTAGGGCCCATAGTGAGCGTGAGCGCTGATCACGGGGCAGTCTTCCGCCTTGCCGTGAGCCAGGTACTGCTGCCACAGCCGGGATGGGTTGCTCACAGCTTCACCTCCTGCAGGAGCCGACTGAGGTTGCCGGCGCCAATCAGCTCCTTGTCCCTGGATCCGATGTCCGCGTTGACCAGGTTGAGTACCGGCCCGCCCATGGGCACCTCCGGATAGTGAGTGCCGAAGAGCAGGCGGTCGGGACCGTACTTGCGGCAGAAGTCCTCCAGCCCGCGGCCTTGCTCGTAAGTAGAGATGTCCAGGTACAGGTTCCGGTAGCGCTCGATCAGCGGTCGGAAGTAGCGGTCCTGCCCCCACACGGACTGGTCGGTAGCCACCAGGGTGAGACGGGGGAACTGGGAGAGCAAGTCATCCACCGTCTGCCAGCCCAAGTGGCCGGCGGCGTGGCCTCCGGGGCCGGGGAGAGCCTCGGTGAGGGGAAAGAAGAGAGGGATGGAACGCTCGATCAGCACCTCGAAGACGGGCCCGAAAGTGGTGGCATTGAGGAGGTACTTGTTGCGGGCCGGGAAGGCCCACAGGGCCCTCACCTCGGCCTCGCCCATCCGAGCGATGAACGCGTCCACCGTCGGCGCCTGCTCCTCCGTCTGGGGCGGCAGGAGCACCCAGGCTGGATGCAGGCGAGGGTGGTCGCGCGTCTGTTCCAGCACCAGGTCGTTGCCCACCAGGGGCGAGTCGCAGCGCTGGGCGGCGCAGGTAACGAGGGCCTCGGCGACGCTGCAGAAGTCCATCTCGGCAATGAGGTCGGCCGGGGTGGCGGCGTACTGGAGTGGGGGCACGTCGAGGAGGCCGTACGAAGCGTTGCAGTCAAAGAGGTGCATGTAGGGCGCCTCCTTTTGGGGGTGTGGGATCAGGTTAGCCCTTGAGGGCTCCGACGGTCAAGCCCTCGATGAAGTAGCGCTGGAGGAAGGAGAACGCTGCCACCAGCGGCACCACGCTCACTACCGCGGCAGCGCTGGTGGCGCCATAGTTCACCTGGAACTCGGTGCGTAGGAGAGCCAAGCCTAGGGGCAGCGTATACAGACGCTTTGAATTCACGATGACAAGCGGCCAGATGAGCGAGTTCCAGCTGCCTGTGAAAGACAGGATAGCCAGGGTTGCCAGGCCGGGCTTGGCCAGGGGCAGTATGATGCGCACGAAGACACCAACCTCAGAAGCGCCATCAATGAGGGCCGCCTGCTCCAGCTCCGACGGCAACGTCTCTATGAACTGGCGTAGCAGGAACACGCCCATCGCCCCACCGACACTGGGGAGTATCAGGCCGCCATAGGAGTTCACCAGCCCGAGAGCATTCGTCACGAGGAAAGCTGGAACCAGCATCAGAGCGCCGGGTATCATGAGAGTTGCAAGTAAAATGGAGAATAGCAGACCCTTACCGTAGAAATCCTTCTTGGCGAAGGTATACCCGGCCATCGAGCAGACCAGGAGAGTACCCAGAGTCGAAGCGGTGGCCACGACGGTGCTGTTCAGGAACCAGCGTCCAAAGGGCATGGTACTGAAGATGCTGCGGAAGTTCTCCAGAGTCGGCTGGTCTGGAATGATCTTGGGCGGTATCGAGACCAGGGTATAGGTCTCCTTGAAGGCAGTTCCGAATATAAACAAGTAGGGGCCGATCATGAACACCACGAGCAGACCCAGAAGGGAGTAAACCACAACGACTCGTGGGGCCATCCGCAATGGGCGGACCCACGCCGGTTCCCTTCGCCTCGCGGCTATGGGGTCAGGCATACTCGACCTCCTTCCCGAGCACTGCCATCTGCACGTAAGAGATCGGGGCAATGATGAGGAGCAGCACAACTCCCATGGCCGCGGCGAGCCCCAACTGGCTGTAGCGGAAAGCGTGGTTGTAGATATACCAGACCATGGTCGCGGTCGAGTGCATCGGGCCACCCTGAGTGAGCACGAAGACTGTGTCGAAAAGCTGGAACGCCCAGATGGTCCCCATCACCACCGAGAAGAGTATGACCGGACGCATGAGCGGGATGGTGACTCTGGTCGCCACCTGCCAGGAGGTGGCGCCATCAATGGTAGCCGCCTCCTTCAGCTCCTTAGGGATGCCCATCAGCGAGGCAATGAAGAGTATGACATGGAAGCCGATGCCTCTCCACCATTCGATGAGGGCGATCGAGAGAAGAGCGAGCTGCGGATTGGACAAGAAGAGCACGTCACCCAACCCCAGCGCGGAGAGAACATAGCTGAAGACGCCGAAGCGAGGCGCGAGTATGTAGCTCCAGATCTGGGCGGCAGCGGCGGGCGCTGCAAGGATCGGGAAGTAGACCAGGGCGCGGAAGAAGTCACGGCCTCGTACTACCCGGTTGGTTATCAGGAAGGCCAGGCCGAGAGAAGAGCTCACTGCGACCGGGACGATGATGGCGACATATTTGACTGTATTGAACAACACGGTCCGGGTGATGGTGTCCCTTGGTAGCTGCATGAAGTTGCTGAGGCCGACAAACGTCTTGGGCCCGGTCAGCAGACCCTGCTGCAGAGCCAGCCACAAGGCCCAGAAGAAAGGGACGGCCGTGAAGGTGATGAACAGGGCAAAGAACGGACTCAGGAAAGCGTAGGCTACCAGGTTGCGCCTCAGCGCAGTGGTGCTTCCGTGCCTCGCCCGGCCCGGCCTGAGCCGCAGGCGAGGGGTGGTTACGCTTTCACCCTGAGCCGTCGAGGCATTCACAGGATGCACCTCTACTGAGCACTCGCATGACGAACGCCGCATGACGACCACTAAGGCCGGACCGGCACCGCACATCCAGCAACCCTTGGCTGTGCGGTGCCGTGTCCGGACCGCGCCACTAGGCGGCGCGATACTCCGCTAGTATGTCATTGACCTTCTGAGTGCACTCCTTCATGGCTGCCTCCGCTGTCATCTCGCCCAGCTGGATGGCCTCAGTGTAGGTCGTTATGACATCCCAGAACTTGAACACCCACTCCGTATAGGGCCAGAAGAAGTGGAATCGCCGCCCTTCCTCAGCGACAGCCAGTACGGGATCTTCCTCGAACACGTAGACTGTCTTGGCTGCAGTGCTGAAGCCTAGGCACCCGATCCAGGACTTGAGCGCATCTGGAGTGACCAGCCACTCAAGCAGCGTCCAGGACTCTGGGACGTGCCGCGATGCCTGAGCGATGGCAAGCATGCCCACGCCACCATAGGCCGCCCTACCGTTTGGCTCAGGGGCAGGACCCTTCGGGACAAAGGCAGCCCCAAGCGGGAAGTCCGGCTTCTCTGCACGAATGGAGTTGGCCGTCGGGCTCTGAGCGGTGATCATGCCGATGAACCCATCACGGAAGTAGCCAGTCGTGCCCGGTTCCTGGCCCGCAATGGCCGCTGGCTGGGAGACTTCGTACTTGAACAGCAGATCGGCCATGAACTGGAACCCGGCTATAGACTCCTCAGAATCGGCGATACACTCGGTCAGGTCCTCGTTGAACCAGGCTCCTCCCCAGCGGATGCCCCACTGCCCGACCTCATGATAGCTTCTGGGGCCACAGGAGTAGCCGTAGATGTCATCCCCCAGCTCGGTGATCTTCTGGGCGGCGACGAGGAAATCGTCCATGGTATCCGGTGGGGTCTCGGGATCGAGTCCAGCTTGTTCGAAGAGGTCTTTGTTGTAGAACATACAGGACCCGCCCTCGATCCAGGGCATGGCATAGGTCTTCCCCTCAAACTCAGCGCACGTCCAGGAGAGATCGAGCATGTAGCCCTTGTCGAAGCCAGACTGAGCCATCAGATCATCAAGGGGCAAGATGTTCCCGGCTTTGACGAAGGTGGGGAACGACTCCGTCTGGTAGCTGACGTCGGGCGGTTGGCCGGCGGCGAAGGCCGAGGTGAACTTCTCGTTGTAGCCACTCCAAGGTACTTCCTGAAACTCCACCTTGATGTTCGGGTACTCGGCCATGAACTTCTCGAGCGTGGGCCCGGCGCACTGCACGGTCTCATCTCCTGCCGCTTTGTGCGGGCCCTTCCACATCTGGAGTGTGACGACCTCGCCCACTGCGGCTGGCGCCGTGGTGGCTGCTGCCTCGGCCGGGACTTGGGTCGCCGCCGGTGCCTCGCCTGCCGGCGCGCCCGCGCAGGCGGCAAGGACCCCAGACGCAACGGCGGCGCCACCCAGAGCGCCCATCCTCACCAGAAACGCACGTCGGGATATGCTTACGGCCATCTTCCCCCTCCTACATCTGGCGACGGAACTGTCGCCCCTGGGCTGCCGGCCTCCAAGCCAGGCAGCGTCGTCGGCTGCCAACACCACCCAATGCCAAGGATCGCACTCTCACAGGAGCGCCGCGGCCACCTTCCGCACGGCGAGCAGCGTCTCCTCGGCGTCCTGCTCGGTCAGCATGGGGCTGATGTTGAGGTGCACTGCTCGTCCCAGCCACTCAAGTGTCTGCGGGCACATGTCCTCCGAGTACTCCACCCGACCCGTGTAGAAGGGACAGGTGAAAGGGCAACCGGTCGCGGTCGCCGTCCGCTTGTTCAGGATGTGGCTCCAATGACGGTAGATGTGCCAATCCGGCACGCCAGCGTCGTACATGGAGCCGGCCGAGACGCCCTCGGCGCGTAGCGCCTCAGCCACCAGCTTCGCCTTCTCTCCATCCTCCACGAAGAAGATGAGGCACACGGCGGCGTCGCCCTCCGGGTCGTGGAGCCGGCGCAACTGCACGCCCCGCAGCTCGGCCATCCCCTCGCGTATGATGCGCTTGTTGCGCCGCATCAGTCCGAGCAGCTGCTCCAGGCGCCCCAACTGTACCAGTGCCAGAGCTCCGGCAAGTTCGCTCATCCGGTAGTTCGTGCCCCCGGTGTAGGGCTCAACCGCCCCGTCCCCCTGCCTGCGCCAGGCGCCGGCCGCGTCGTGGAACATCCGTGCCCGGTCGTAGAGCCGCTTGTCGTCGGTGAGCACCACGCCCCCCTCGCCGGAGGTGATGATCTTGTGGTACTGCAGGCTGAAACAACCCACATCGCCAAAGGTGCCCAGCCGCTTGCCCCCATAGCTGGCCCCGTCGCTTTGGGCCACGTCCTCGATGACCAGCAGGTCGTGGCGCTGGGCCAGGGACATGATGGCGTCCATGTCGCAAGGGGCGCCCCGCATGTGAACCGGCATGATCGCCTTGGTGTGCGGTGTGATCTTGCGTTCGAGATCGACCGGGTCCATCGTCAGCGAGTCATCGACCTCGGCGATGACCGGGATGGCATTGGCCGCGATCACGGCAGCGGCGCTGGCGATGAAGGTGTAAGCTGGAACGATCACTTCGTCGCCGGGCCCGACCCCCAGAGCCACCAGGGCCGTATGCAGAGCCCCGGTGCCCGAGCTTACGCCAAGGGCATAAGTCGAATCCATGTGGCTGGCGAAAGCCTTCTCGAACGCAGCCACCTTCGATGGTGCCCGGGTGGGCCCGTAGTATCGGAACAGATTCCTGCTCTCAAGGACTTCCAGAACAGCCTGCTTCTCCTCCTCGCCGATCTCCATTCCTCCGGGGAACATCGGCGGGTCGGTGCGACTGCGGGCCGGTTGACCACCGTAGAGAGCAAGGGAAGACCGCACCGCGGCTCCGCGCATGTCCTCATCTCCTGGTCCGGTGAGTTGCAGGAAGCAACACTTCCGCTAAGATGGATGCGAGTTGTCACACGATCAGAGCACCAGTAACCATATTCATCTCCTGCGGGCACTGCAAGGCCCCAGGTGACATAGTGGTGTCTCCGGGTGACACGTGAGTGTCACCGGTGTGCCAAATGCAGGCGGCGCCATGACTAGCGGTGGGATCCCCCCAGACTTCGTGCAGCAGGTGCGCGACGTCCTAACGCACCTGTACGACACGGCCCACCTTCAGCGGCACCCGCTGGTAGCTCATCTGGTTCCCGCGGACCTCGGCGAGCCACGCGCCCGGGCCCAGTACTTGCGCGAGACGGTCATCCAGTGCATCGGCGCCCTCAGGCCGCCTGCCGGGGTCTCGCCCCATCATCCTGCCTATCGTCCCTACAACATCCTCCGCGGTAAGTACGTCGAGGGAAGCACCAGTGAGGAGCTGCAGGCGAGGCTGGCTATCGGCCGGCGCCAGCTCTTCCGCGAGCAGCGAAAGGCCATAGAGAGCATCGCGAGCGTTCTGTGGGAGAAGCGCCTGCATCAGCCTCGATCCAGCCCGGCCAACCACGCCGAGGTCCTCAGGGACGAGCTGGAGCAGTTCGGCCTGCAGGACCAGATCCTGGCGTTGGAGAGCATCCTCCGGGAGGCGATCGGGGCCGTGTCCAACCTGGCGGCCAGCCGAGGCGTCCGTATCAGTCTGGAAGTCCGGGAGAGCCCGGAAGCCATCGCCGACGAAGCTATCTCCCGTCAGCTGCTGATCAGCCTGATGGCTTCGCTGGTACAGCAGAACAACCACTCCGACATCGAGGTGGAGCTCACGTCGGACGGGCGCTGGGCGCTGCTGAGCTTTAGAGCAGATGCCGCCGGCGCCGGCAGCATGGAGACGCTTCTGCTCACGCCGGGGCGCCTGGCACACCACCTCGGCGGGCAGCTCACGGTGGAGTCCAACGACGCCGGCTTCCTGGTGCAACTGCGTCTGCCCAGTGTTGAGGAAGAGACGGTCGCCATCGTGGACGACAACCCCCGGACTCTGAGGCTTTTCGAGCGCTTTCTCGAACCCTATCACTATCGGCCGGTGCTCATCCGAGACAGCACCGCAGCGCTTTCCGAGATTCGGTCGCTTCAGCCCGAGGCAGTCATCCTCGACATCATGATGCGCGATGTAGACGGTTGGGCTATACTCCAGTCCCTGCGCACCGACCCCGGCACACGAGACATCCCCGTGCTGGTGTGTTCCGTCCTCAACGATGCCGAACTGGCCCATTCGCTGGGCGCCAGCGCATACATCCGCAAGCCGGTCAGCCAGGGCGAACTGGTGCGGGCTCTGGACCGGGTCCGCCAGGCTCGAGGTGCCGGGCCGGGAAGGCCTGACACACCGCGGCGAGCCAGCGGGTGATCTCGTTGGCGGTGAAGTGCGTCCCGCGACGCACTCTCACCTGCCCTGAACCCAGGCTGGCCATGTCTTGGGCGAAGCTGCGGGCGGTGATGGCGATCACCGGCACTTCCAGGCCGCCCGGCCGTTGGCGCAGCTCCCGCAGCACCCCTAGTCCGTCCACGCCCGGCAGGATCAAGTCCAGCAGCACAACGTCCGGCTCTCTATCGAGCAATCGGATGGCCTCGGTCCCGTCGAAGGCCAGGTCAATCTCCAGGTCTGGCTTCGGAGCCTGTAGGGCGCGCTGTGCCAGTCTTCCCACCCCCGGGTCGTCATCCACTACCAGCAGGCGACGGGCGGTGGGCGCTACCTGGTCCAGGCTGTCGAGCAGCTGCCGGGTGCCGAATGGTTTCATCAGGCAGCCGGCGAAGCCCTGGGCTGCAGCCAGGCTCTGCTCCAGAGGCCAGGAGCAGGTGATCACCGGTAGGCTCAAGTCCCGTACCTCGCCTGCCAGCTCCTCCTCCAGATCGTTGTCCACGCCCGAAGGAAGGACGATCGCATCGGCCTTGACCCGCCGGGCCACAGCCGCCAGCTCGTCGTCCCGCGCCTCTACCACTTCGGTGTCCGGCAGATAGCGAGCGAGCAGTCGGGGAAACTCCGGAGGCCGGGCCAGGATCACCAGGCGGTGCGCCGCCCGAGGCTTCGATGCCGGGTAGCGCCAGTTGCGTGGCAGAAGGCTTGCCTGTGCCTGGGGCGTGGCACGATCTGGGAGAGGGATGGTGAAGTGGAAGGTGCTGCCTTCACCCACCCGGCTTTCCGCCCATATCTGACCCCCATGCAAGTGGACGAACTGCCGGCACAGAGCCAGCCCCAGCCCGGTGCCGCCGTACTTGCGCCTCAGCGTGCCGTCCACCTGGTGGAACTCCTCGAATATCTCCTGTAGCTGGTCCTCCGGCATGCCGATCCCGGTGTCGGCAACGGCCACCTCGATGTCATTCTCACGAAGCCGGGCCTCCACCGTGATGCTCCCCCTCTCGGTGAAGCGCGCCGCATTGTTGAGCAGGTTGAGCAGGATCTGGCGCATTCGCGTGGGGTCGGCGTAAACGGCCGGCAGGCCATCCGGCAGGTCAAGGTGCAGGGTGACCTCGCCGTCGCGAAGCAGGCTCCTGGCTGTCTCCACGGTCTCACGGATGAGGGGCGCCAGGACGATTCGCTCCTTGCTCACGGGGAGCCGAGCGGCTTCTATCTGGGAGAGATCCAGGACATCGTCGATCAGGTGCAGCAGGTGGGTCGCGCTCTCGTAGATCTCGGCCACGTCCCCTCGCAGTTCCGGTGACCAGGTGACCCCAGCGTAGTTGTCGGGCGACATGTGCATCATCTGCGAGAAGCCCACGATGAGGTGTAGCGGAGTGCGCAGCTCATGGCTGATGTTGGCGGCAAACTGAGCCTTCATCTGGCGCGCCCGCTCTGCCTCCTCCCGCGCCTCCGCCAGGTCATAGGTGGTACGCTTGAGCAAGAGGTTCGCGTCCGCCAGGTCCTTCAGGGTGCGGTTGAGCTTGCCGCGCTGCACCTGGAGTTCCCGGGTGGTGCGCCAGGACTCCTCGTAACCCTGCAGCGCCCACCGCAGCACGGAGCGAAGGTTGCGTGAGGTGAGCCAGGAGGCGGTAGCATTGGCCCAGTAGAGGGCCAGAGCGCCACCGAGGACGGGCACGGACCACCGGCCGGGCTCAAGCCAGGCGACGCCGACCAGCAACGCGCTACTTACCGCCGCAGTCACGAAGGTGGCGGCCTGCCCAGGGATCAGTGTGGCGCCGCTGATGGCCACCAGAGCGACGAAGGGAGCTGCCGGGAACCTGCTGACCAGCAAGGCCACGGCGCCCAGCGCCACGCCCCCACCAACGAAAAGGAGCCGTCGTACCCCGAGAGGGCGCCGCAGCACCAGCACCAGCGTTCCCAGGAGGGCGGTGCCTAGCGGCAGGATCAGGGGCTGCAGCACCACGCGGGGATGGGCTGCCATCAGCTCCACCAGGGACCAAATGTAGCCGGCCGACACGGTCACCCAGCCGATGGTGTCCAGAGCCGACTGCTGCAACTCGGCCAGCTCTCCGGCCCAGTTCGCCCTCTGAAGCGGGTAGACGCGATTGGGCTCGAACTCCTTGTAGACCATGCGTCAGCACCTCCGCCTGGCGCTACCTGACGATTGGGGGGCGAGCGGTATCCTGGCGCCAGCCTCAGCCATCAAACGCCTAGACCGCCTGAGCCGAAGCGAGAGGGCCGGCTCGCCGCATGCCGCGGGACTACCCTGGCCGTCAGCGTCTCGTCTCCCCCAGCGCAGGCAGGCAATAGGAGCAGACCCAGACCGTCACTCCTCCGGCGGCGGAGGCGCCGGGCGGGTGAGCTTCTTGAGCCTTCTCTCGAACTGCCGACGGGGCAGCATGATCTTGTGGTCGCACTTCAGACAGCGCAGCCCGATGTCGGCCCCGATGCGGACTACGCGCCAGTCGTAGCTGCCACAAGGATGGGGCTTGCGCAGAGTAGCTATGTCGTCCGGTCTCACGTCTACGGGCACCTGGTCAACCTCCACAGCTGACACAACTGCACCCTACATAGTGAGGACGCACCCGCCTCCTCTGCCGCGCCGGCCAGACCAAGACCTGAGCCTTGCCCAGGCGCTCGCCGGTGCTAGAATGAGCCAGATCGCACGCCGGTCCGCCGGCAGGAGGCGCAAGCACTGGAGACACGAGATCTGGCCAATCGGATCGTGGACGCTCTCTCCGATCATTTCGGGGAAGACATTCTGATGCTGGACATACGAGAAGCTTCCCCGATCGCCGACTACTTCATCATCACCAACGCCACGAGCGAGCGGCAGCTCCAAGCCCTGGTGGAAGCGGTCACCGACCTCAAGGATGACAACGGGCGCTCCCCCAGGGTGGAGGGCGACACCACCTCCGGCTGGGTGTTGGTGGACCACGGCCCTGTGGTCACCCATATATTCTCCGCCGAGAAGCGTCAGTTCTACCGGCTAGAGGAAGTGTGGCAGTCGGCCCGAGTGGTGGTCAGGCTGCAGTAGCCTCTACCCTACCGCCTGCGCCCTGGGATACACCCATACATCGTCCGCCCGACGGTACTCACAGATCTCCTCGTCCCGGAAGAAGAGGGCGACTTCCTTCCGAGCGCTTTCCAGCGAGTCCGACCCGTGGACCAGGTTGCGCTCCATGTCCATGGCGTAATCGGCACGAATTGTGCCCGGCGCAGCCTTGACCGGGTCGGTAGCGCCCATGACCAGACGTACCGTATCCACGGCGCGGTCGCCGGCCACAACCATAGCCACCACAGGGCCCGACGTGATGTAGCGGATCAGCTTCTCGAAGAACGGCTTCCCTTCGTGGACGGCGTAATGACGCCGCGCCAGCTCCTCGTCAATACAGAGCATCTTGACGGCCAGGAGCCGCAAGCCCCGCCTCTCGAAACGCCCGATGATCTCGCCGACGAGTCCCCTCTGTACGGCGTCGGGCTTGGCCAGTACCAGCGTCCTTTCCATTGAGCCTCCACAACATCGTGGCAGTCGGAATAGGCAGTCGGAATAGAACGCTGATGACGCTGATCCCCGCTGATCCCCCCAGACTATCTCTTTCCGCTCAGCGGGGATCGGCGTGGTATCAGCGTCATCAGCGTTCTATGCTTTCGAGCCGGCGAAGCACCCGGTTGTAGGCGTCCATAGCCGCCCGGTAGTGGCCGGCCCGGACGTGAGCGTCACCCAGAAGCTCGGTAGCGTCAAGGCTGTCAGTGTCGGCCACGATGATCGTGAGCGCCTGGATGACGTCCTCGATGCTCTCCTCAGCCTCCACCAGGGGCCGATACGCTTCCAGGGCAGCCGCCACCCCTTTGCGCTTGTACGTGACCCAGGCTTCGCTCAGAGCTGCCGCCAAGGATTCGGGGGCAGGTGGAGCCTGCGTGGCACGCAGCTCCTGCAGCCACGAATCGTCGCTTGCAGGAGTACCCGACTCTGGGACCACATCCCGCTGTCGCGGAGCCGTCCTTCCGGACTCGGCCTCCACGCCGACCTCCGCGGCGAATTCCTCGACCTCCTGATCCTCGTCCTCGACGGCCTTCTGTCCTTCGGTCGGCTCCGGTTCCGGCTCCGGCATGAGCCAGTCGGGAAGCTCGAGGTCCGTCTCCTCTCCCTCCGCTACGGGCTCGCCCCTCCCGAGGAGGTAGTCGGGCACCTCCAGCACTGGATCGGTGGGGGGCAAGGGAGAGTCAGTGCCGAAGAGGCGCTCGGCGTACTCGCCCAGGGGGTCAAGCGCCACCGCCTGGTCCAGCAGTTCCTGGGCGTGCTGTTCCCTACCCTCGGATCGAGCCACAGCGGCAAGGATGAGCTGGGCCTTGATGCTGTCGGGCAGGTACTTGAGCACCGTCTCCGCCTGACCCTTGGCCTCGGCGGGTTTGCCCTCGCGCCAGAGTACCTCAGCCAGCCCCAGTCGGACGTCCATGCGGTTTGGCTCTTCCTCGAGCACGGCCTGATACTCGACTACCGCACGGGAAGGCATCTCGCTCCGCGCGTAGATGCGAGCCAGAGCAGCCCGGCTGACCTTAAGCTTGCCCGAGTCAGCCTGACCCTGGCGCTGATACAGCCGAACGAGCTCGTCCCGAACTTCCTCGCTGTTGGGGGCCAGTTCGCTCGCCCGTCGCAGATAGGAGACGGCCTGGTCAAGCGTGCCGCTCTGCTCCGCGATGAGCCCGAGCCCAGCGTAGGCCACGAAGTCCTCTGGATCGCGCTCGAGCACCGCCTCGAAAGCCGCCCGCGACTCGTCGGGCATGCCGTTCTCCCACAGCGCCTCCGCCAGCATACGGCTAGCCTGGATGCACTTGGGGTATGCGGCCAGGACGACACGGGCGATGGCGGCGCCGTCGTCGTACCGACGCTCTTCCACCGAGCGGCGTATTCGGTCTAGCAGGTCGGTCAGGGGCGCTCGTGCCATCGTGCCTCTCGAAGACGAATGAGATAGGCCAGAACCAACTGCGCCGTCTCTGGCCCGTTCGGCAGCGTGGCTCATTCTATGCCCGGCCTGGAGCCGAGGCAAGAGCAAAGGCCACCGCGGCGGCGGTGGCCTGCAGGTGGAGATGGCGGGAATCGAACCCGCGTCCAGAAGATTCGCCGGAAAACGTGCTACAGGCTTAGTCGGCCTTTGCAGTCTCGCCCGCTCCCGACCCGACCGACGGGATGGCCGCGCGCCAGCCGATTGGTCTTTCTGCCCCCTTATCGGCGTGGGGAGACAGGCACTCCGGTTTGTTTCATCGCCCCAGGGCCTGCTCCGGAGTGGCCGACCTTGGGGCCTAGCCGCACTGTGTGGCGGCTACAGCGCCAACCCCTACCGCTTACGCGGCGAGGGCCAGCGCCTGATTCTGATTCTGAGTGCCAGTTACTTGGCTTGCCCGTTTTGACGGAGACAGGCGCTCCGGCCTGCAGTTCGCCGACAGCCTCCCCTGTCGAGACCCTTCATCCCCGTTATGACGCCATTATACCACGGGCCCCCTCCACTGCCAAGAGAACTCAGGAAAAACGCAGGGCTTTTCAACCCTCCTATGGTTGGGTGAGGAGGGCGAGGCTGGCTTCAGGGTGGAGACGCAGGTGACGGATGGCGTCGGGGACAAGGGGGAAGCCTAGGGAGCGCAGGAGGTTGAGGGCCA
>JABLXR010000054.1 GCA_013178015.1 Anaerolineae bacterium | reverse complement strand
GTTCCAGGCTCAAGAACTCGACGATCCGGAATCGCTCCAACGCCTGAACCATCAGCCGCAGGCTGCCATCTGGCTGACGCACCATCCGATGCACCACGATGGTCGTTCCCACGCGATACAGGTCGTCCTCGGCCAGCCCCCTCTCTTCATCCCCCTCCCCGCGGCGCAGCACCACTCCGATGGGTCGGCGGTTCACTACCGCATCGTCTATGAGACGGACCTTGGCCGGGTCCGAAATCCCCAGCGGCCGGAAAGTGGTGGGAAAGACCACCATGTCCGAGACCAGAAGCTCGAGCTCAGCAGTCTCCGAGCCCTCGTCGGCCTCCAGAGGCATCTGCTCTTCTATGCTGTTCACCGCGACCTGGCTCTGCTCGGAGGCTGATCCCTCCAGCTCCCGAGAAGGCCCCACTCTGTCATTGCCATCCGTCATAAGCGCTGACGCTCCGACAATCCTCTTGCCCTCGGCGACGCTTCTACTTCGGGCCGTCGCTCGTGGCCGTCACTCCCTCGACCCTGACCCTAATCGGGCTCGCTTTCGGCACCCGAACCAAGAGGAAGCCATCCCTATACTCAGCCTGCACCCGGGCCGCATCCGCGCGGCGGGGCAGGACTACCCTGGTTCGAAAGGGCCCATGGAGAATCTCCATGCGGTGGTAACCCACCTTCTCTTGAGCGTCCTGCCTGACCCCGGAGACAGTAAGAACCCGCTCGGAGAGCTGAATCTCGACCTGTCTCGGGTCCACCCCGGCGACCTCTACGCGCACCACGATCTCATCCGACGTCTCGTAGACGTCTGTCGGTGGCTGCCACACGGCTCGGCTCGTAGCGTTCCAGGCCATCTCGGACGAACTCCCTCAACTCCGCGGGTCCCCGACCCGGCTCAGATAACCCGCTACCGTCGGCCTAACACACAGACTGCGCCGCCTGCCGGCGGCCCGCGGGGTTGTTCGCATACCCACTCTAGTATATCATCCCTATAAGCAGTTCTCAACGTCGGGCGTCCGTCGTTCGCGAGCAGCTTCGGCCTCTCGCGGCGGTTCTGTGCGCCCCGAAGAGGGACACGGCGCCCGGCGACAACGCGGGAGGAAGTCGCATGCAGACGTCTCCACTCCCCCCACCTGGCCGCCCTGGGGCCGCCGCCGTGGTTATCGGCGGCGGCTTTGCCGGAATGGCAGCTGCCCAGCGCCTCTTGAGGGCCGGCGTCGAGACCCACATCGTGGAACGAGCTCCCACCCTCGGTGGCCTGCCGGCCTGGCTGGGGTTCATGTTCCCCACGGGTGCCTGCCTCCTGTGCCGATCGGGGGACGATCATGGATCGGGCTGCCCGCGCCCAGCGATAGGCCCCGAATTCAACGCGCTCTGCCCCCACTCCCTGCTACACGTGCACACCGGGTGCCAAGCGCTGGCTATCGAAGGCGAATACCCGGCGTTCCGGGTGAGCGTCCGGCGGGTGGAGGGGGACAGCCTCCGCGGCACCCCTGCCCAGCTCCTATCCCGCGGGCCGCTGGACGAGGGGCCGCTCCCACCTGGGTTCGGGCCCTCCGCGGCTGTCGCCGGCAAGTCCGCCGGGCCGGCGGAGTTCACACTGGAAGCGGGAGCGGTTATCCTCGCCACCGGAGGCGCCCTTTTCGACGCCTCCCGCGCCGGAGAGTTCGGCTACGGCCGGTTCCCGGGCGTCCTCACGGGCCTGGACTTCGAGCGCATGGTCTCTCGCAACGGACCCATGGAGGGCCAGATAGTGGGGCCGCAGGGGCAACGCCCTCGCCGAATCGCCTGGTTCCAGTGCGTCGGCTCCCGCGACGAGGACCGCGACTACTGCTCTGCCTTCTGCTGCATGTATGCCACCAAGCAAGCAGTCCTGGCCAAGCAGTCGGACCCCGAAGTCGAGTGCAAGGTCTTCATGATGGACGACCGGGTCTTTGCCGAGGGCTTCGCCTCCCGCTACGCCCAAGCCCGGGAGCAATACGGCATCGCCTATGAGCGGTGCCGGCCTTCCTCGCTCAAGCGCGACGCCCGCACGGGCGAGCTCTATTTCCGTTACGTCAACAACCGGGACGAACTGGTTACCGAGCGGTTCGACATGGTAGTCCTGTCAGTGGGCTTGGAGCCGGCCACCGACGCTTTGGCTCTCCTGGGCTCCAGCACCGCAGAGGTCCCGTTCCTTCCTGGCACCAGTGCCTTCCGCCCGGGCGAGACCTCCCGCCCGGGCGTATTCGCCTGCGGTGGAGCCTCGGGACCTAAGGACATGGCCGATGCCACCGCGGAGGCCGCTGCGGCCGCGGCATTGGCCATCGCCTCGCTGCAGCAGGCCGCTCCCGCACCGCCACCTGCCGTGCCCGTCCGTGAAGGGAGCGAGGGAGTGGCGGTCATAGTCGCCAGTTCCAGCGCGGACGACGCCAGTGATGGGCCGAGCGCCCTCGCCCGAGTGGCACAGGCGTGGCCAGAGGTGAAGGCCGCTACTTGCCTCCCGCTCCCGCGCACCGCGGCGGACCGCTCCGCCCTCGCTCGCTGGATGGCTACCACGGGCGCATCGGGCGTCGTGGTGGCCGCCGGCTCCGCCCGGACGGACCGGAGAGCATTCGAGGCTGCCCTGGCCGAGGCAGGGCTAGGCTGGCAGTCGCTGGAGTACGTTGCGCTGCCCACCGACTCAGAATGGACCGGGAAGGGGAGCAGGTCGGTCGCGCTCCTTAGAGCTGCGGTGACGCGGGCCTCTACCCTCAAGCCACAGGAACCGGCCGCCCCGGCTGTCTGCCCAACCACGTTGGTGGTGGGCGGAGGGGCATCCGGACTGGTCGCCGCCCTCCACCTAGCCGACGGCGGTCGCCCCGTGGTCCTGGTCGAGCAGGAGGAGGAAATTGGCGGCAACCTGGCCCGGGTGCCGGAGTCGCTGACCGGCGAGGATCTGGCCGCCGAACTAGAGGTGCTCATGGGCAAGGCGCGGCGGCACCCCAATCTCCGGCTGTTGACCTCCAGTCGCGTCCGACGAACGCGAGGGACCTTCGGCCGGTTCCGCAGCACCCTCGAGACACCTGAAGGAACAGAGACGCTAGAGCACGGCGCCCTCATCGTGGCCACGGGCGCCATCGAGCACCGAGGCACCGCCTACGGCCTGGGTAGCTCAGGCCGGATCCTGACGCTTCTTGACCTCGAGGCCCGACTGAAGGCTGACTCCACCTGCCTAGAGGACGTGGGCACCGCCGTCTTCGTCTCCTGCGTGGGACCTTGGGACGAGGATTCCTCGCTGGCATGGCGCTGCTCCCGCACCTGCTGCGACGGCATCCTGCGAAATGCCCTTCGCCTCAAACGCGCCAACCCCTCAGCCACCGTCCATGTGCTGGTGCGGGAGACCATGACCGTGGGCACTCGCGAACGGTACTACACCGAGGCCCGCCGGCAGGGGGTGACTTTCACTCGGTTTACGCCTGATCGCCGGCCCAGGGTCGAGGTGAGCGGCAGCGACGTATCCGTTTCCTGGTACGATCCTGCCCTGCGCGAGCCGATCATCACCGCCGCCGACCTGGTGGTCCTGGCGGAGGCCATCGTCCCTCGGCCCCAGTCGGCCTCGCTCGCGGAGCGGCTGCCCTTAGACGGGCTGGACGTGGATGGTTTCTTCGCCTCCAAGGAAGCGAAGGTGGCCCCGTTCTCCACCTCGAGGCGAGGCGTGTTCGTGATCGGACTGGCCCAAGGGCCCAAGCCGCTAGAGCTGTCGGTGGCTCAGGGCCTGGGCGCCGCCCAGGACGTCCTGAACCTGCTCGCCTCGCCAGCACGACCTCCGTGGCACCGGGTGGCCCAGGTCGCACCCGAGAAGTGCGTGGCCTGTCTGACGTGCGTCCGGGTTTGCCCCTACGGCGTGCCCGACGTTGACGCGGCTGCAGTAGGCGTGGGCGGGATCGCCGGCGCCGCTTGGATCAACCCGTTAGCCTGCGAAGGCTGCGGAGCCTGTGTGGCAGAGTGTCCTCAGGACGCCATCACCCTGGCCGGTTACGACACGGCAGCCGTGTCGGCCGGCGAAGCGGCCTACTACCGCGCTCTGCAGGAGGTGTCATAGGTGACTCAGGTTACGCTCTTCAGCTGCTCCTACTGCGGAGCCGTGCCTCGGGAGCTGGCCGTAGCCCAGGGCATGGACATTCCGGCGGAAGTGCACGTAGTCGAGTTCCCCTGCATCAGCCGAGTGCAGTCCGATGTGGTCCTGGCGGCGTTCGAGGCCGGCGCCGACGGGGTTCTGCTGGTCGGCTGCGAGGAAGGAAACTGCCACCACCAGGGTGGCAACGCCCGCGCCTCGCGTCGCTTCCAGGCCATGCAAGACTTCCTGGAGCAGATAGGCCTTGGGCGGGGCCGGCTAGCCCTCTGGCAGACGGGGCTGGGACAGCCGTCTCAGTTCCGCACCCATGTGAATGAG
Organism: Anaerolineae bacterium; assembly: GCA_013178015.1. Lineage (NCBI taxonomy): Bacteria > Bacillati > Chloroflexota > Anaerolineae > Anaerolineae bacterium. Next base: position 21,127 of record JABLXR010000054.1, on the reverse strand, counting down.
TTCGTGCAGCACATCACAGAGCTGGGCCAGAGCCCGCTCAAGTCGGGAGGCAGCGCAGGTGATTAGAGCGCAACAGAAGCCCCTGTCGGAGATTCAGGGACTGCTCGGTGAGGCGGGGCGAGTGCTGGTGCTGGGGTGCGGCACCTGTGTCGCCGTGTCCTTTGCCGGCGGGGAGAAGGAAGCTCGCACTCTGGCGGGCGCGCTTCGGGTGGCGGAGCGTATCGCAGGCCGCCCCCGAGAGGTGCGGCATGCTGTGACCCAGCGGCAGTGCGAGCCCGAGTTCGTACAGGAAGTCGAAGACGACGTGGCTTGGGCCGACTTGGTGGTGAGCACCGCCTGTGGGATCGGCTGCCAGGTGATGAACGAAAGGTATCCGGAGAAGCTCACCGTCCCCGGGATCAACACCTGCTTCCTGGGAGCACCGGTGGAACATGGGGTCTTCGACGAACGCTGTCAGGCTTGCGGCGACTGCATCCTGGATACCACCGCGGGCATATGCCCCATCGCCCGTTGCGCCAAAAGCATGCTCAACGGCCCTTGCGGCGGCTCCCAGGACGGCCACTGTGAAGTCAACCCCGAGGTCAACTGCGCCTGGCAACTCATCTACGACCGGCTGGCCGCCCTTGGCCGGCTCGATCTCATGAACCGATGCGCTGAGCCGAAGGACTGGCGCTCGTCCAGAGACGGGGGGCAGCGGCGCATCGTGAGGGAGGACTTGCGTCTATGAAGGCAGGCACCAATCTCGAAGCCGTCCTGGCCGCGGGCCACTTTGCCGTCACCGGCGAACTCGGGCCACCTAAGGGCGCCGACGCCGCAGTCGTCACCAAGAAGATCGAGCTCCTCCGTGGTTACGTAGACGCTGTTAACCTCACCGACAACCAGACGGCGGTGGTGCGGATGTCGAGCATTGGCGCCGCCCTCCTGGTGCGGCAAGGCGGCTTGGAACCGGTCATGCAGATGACCTGCCGGGACCGCAACCGGCTGGCCATCCAGGCCGACATCCTGGGTGCCTACGCCCTCGGCATTCGTAACGTGCTCTGCCTCACGGGCGACCACCAGTCTTTCGGCAATCACCCTCAGGCCAAGAACGTGTACGACCTAGATTCGATACACCTCATCAAGGCCGTCCGCGACATGCGCGACCGGGGAGTGCTGATGAACGGGGAGGAAGCCGAGGGAGCGCCGCGCATGTTCGTGGGCGCTGCCGCTAACCCCTTCGCCGATCCGTTCGACTTCCGGCCCTACCGGCTGGCCAAGAAGGTCGCCGCCGGCGCCGACTTCATCCAGACTCAGCTCATCTACAACGTGCCCAAGTTCCGAGAATACATGACCCGGGTGGGCGACCTGGGCCTCACCGACAAGGTCTACATCCTGGCCGGAGTTGGGCCGATCAAGTCGGTGGGCGCCGCCCGCTACATGGCCAACAACGTGCCCGGGATGGACGTGCCGGACGAGATAGTGCGGCGGATGTCCAAAGCCCCACGGGAGAAGCGGACCGACGAGGGCATCAACATCTGCGTCGAGGTGATCCAGCAAGTGAGAGAGATCCCCGGAGTCGCGGGAGTACACATCATGGCCATCGAGTGGGAGGAGGCAGTGTCCGAGATCACCTCTCGTGCCGGGTTGCTGCCTCGTCCTGAGCTGGCTCAGTCACAGGAGAACTAGCGTGTCCGTCGCTCAGGAGATACTGGCCGAGACGGGGGTGGACGTGAAGCTCTGCCTCCAGTGCCGACGCTGCACTGCGTCTTGCCCGGTGGCCGAGTACTACGACCTCTACCCGCACGAGATGATTCGGCGCCTGCAGCACGACAGGGCTGACGAAGTGCTAGACAGCCGCATGATGTGGCAGTGCGCTCAGTGCGAAGCCTGCGCTGAGAGGTGCCCTCAGGGAATCGAGATCGTGCGCGTGGTAGATCTCCTGCGCATCCGAGCGCAGCGCCAGCGCCGGCCGGCGGCCGTTCCTGCCGTTCCCCTATTCTACCGCGCTGCCCTCTCCGGCATCCGCCTCTTCGGCCGTATGTACGAGCTGGGGCTGATGGCGCGGCTCTACCTGAGCCTGCTCCTGCGCGGCCGGCTCGACCTGCGCCAGCTCTGGAGCCTGGACCTTCCCGTGGGGCTGGGAATGCTACAGAGAGGAAAGCTCCCCCCGCTGCCCCACCGGTCCGGGCGCGCCCGCCCGGATCCACTGAAGCCGGGAGCCATCGCCTACTACCCCGGGTGCAGCCTGCACGGCACCAGCAAGGAGTACGACCAGAGTGCCAGAGCCGTGTTTGAGGCTCTGGGCCGGCCCCTTCAGGAACCCCAGGGCTGGGGCTGCTGCGGCACTACCCCGGCGCACTCCACCGATGAGCACCTGGCTGCCCTCTTGCCTTACCGCAACCTGGCCCTCTTGCAGCGCATGGGAGCGCAGAGCGTGACCATGCCCTGCCCTTCCTGCTACCTGCGGTCGCGCGCCGCCCAGCAGGCAGTCTCGGCCGATGAGGGACTAGCCCGACGCATAGCCGAGGAAACGGGGGCCGACGTCGCCCATCCCCTGGACGTGCAGCACACCCTTATGACTGTGACCCGGGAGATCGGTCTGGACGCGGTCAGACAGCGGGTCCGGCAGCCCCTCAGCGGGTTGAAGGTCGTCTGCTATTACGGCTGCGCTGTCACCCGCCCTTCCTATCTTACCCAGGAAGACGAGGTGGAAGACCCGCGCGATATGGAGCAGCTGATGGAGGCTGTAGGCTGTCAGGTGCTGGAATGGTCCTACAAAGTGGAGTGCTGTGGCGTGAGCCACAGCATCACCCAGCTTCCCCTGGCCCTCGACCTCACCCGGCGCATCCTCGATGACGCCAGCGCCGTCGGTGCGGACGCGGTGGTGGTGGCCTGTCCCCTGTGCCACACGAACCTGGATACCAGACAGGGCAACATAGCGCGCACCCACGACGTGCGTTACAATATGCCGGTCCTATACTTCACTCAGGTCATGGGTCTGGCGTTCGGACTGCCGGAGGCAAAGCTGGCCCTGGGAAGCCATTTCGTGGACCCGCGGCCGCTCGTTCGCGAGAGGGCAGGATCGCCGCAGTGACCATGAGCTGACCTGAAGGGGGACCGCTGAGTCGGCAACGACGCGGGTCAGCCTCTGACCCGCGTTCAGTTTTGGGTTCTGGAGGATCGCGGGAGGCAACATGATAGATCTTCGCAGTGACACCGTTACCCAGCCCACCCCCGCCATGCGCAAGGCCATGTACGAGGCCGAGCTCGGTGATGACGTTTTCGCCGAAGACCCGACGGTGAACCGACTCGAGGAGCTGGCAGCGGAGAAGCTGGGCAAAGAAGCGGCGCTTCTGGTCGTCAGCGGCACCATGGGCAACCTGGTGAGCTGTCTCACCCACTGCCAGCGCGGGGACGAGATGATCCTCGGTGACGTGGCTCACATCTACTTGTTCGAGGCCGGCGGCGTCTCCGCTCTCGGAGGGATCCATACTCGGGCCGTGCCCAACCTCCCCGATGGCTCGCTCGATCCCGGCGATGTGCTTGCAGCCATACGCCAGCCCTGGAACGTGCACTATCCCGTCTCTCGCCTGCTCGCCCTGGAGAACACCCACAACCGGTGTAACGGGTCCGCCGTGCCGGTGGAGAAGATGGACGTTCTCGGCCAGCTGGCCCACGAGCACGGTCTTTCGGTACATCTCGACGGAGCCAGGATCTTCAACGCTCAGGTGGCCCTGGGGGTGCCGGCCTCGCGCATAGCCCGCGAGTGCGATTCGGTGCAGTTCTGCCTCTCCAAGGGCCTATCTGCCCCAGTGGGCTCAGTCATCTGCGGCACTCGAGACTTCATCCGGGAGGCGCGCCGGTGGCGCAAGGTGGTCGGCGGGGGCATGAGGCAAGCTGGGGTGATCGCCGCCGCTGGAGTGGTGGCCCTGACCGAAATGATAGACCGCCTGAGCGAGGACCACGCCAACGCCAAGCGGCTGGCCCACGGGCTGGCTCAGTCCCCCTACATAGAGATTGACCCGGAACTCTACCCGACCGATATCATCTACTTCACGCTCGGCTCCAAGAGCCCTCACGATCCGACTGAGTTTCTCAGCCGCCTCAAGGAGCGGGGAGTGCTGGTCTCGCAGCCAGGCGGCACTAAGTTCCGAGCCGTGACTCACTACGGCATAACCGAAGCTGATGTTGACGCGGCCGTGGCCGCCATATCAGCCGCGGCTGCGCCCTGACAGGAGACGTGCCCGCATGCCCCGGCAGCGCATTGACCTGCACATGCACTCCACCTTCAGCGACGGTGAGCTGATCCCTGGGGAGGCGGTGAGGAGGGCGGTCGCGCTCGGATACGAGGCGCTCGCCATCACCGATCACTGCGACGCCTCGAACATGGAGATCGTGATCCCTGCCATGATCCGCTTCGCTCGCGAGCAGGCTCCCCTCTACCCCATCACCTTCGTGGTGGGAGTGGAGCTTACGCACTTGCCCCCGGTCCTGGTTGCCCCCATGGCCCGCCGAGCTCGAGCCCTGGGAGCCCAGCTGGTGGTTGTCCACGGCGAGACCATCGTGGAGCCAGTGCGCAACGGCACCAACTTCGCCGCCGCTGAGTGTCCCGACGTGGATGTCCTGGCTCACCCAGGCCTGATCGAACACCGTACGGTGGAAGCAGCAGTGGAGAATGGTGTCTATCTGGAGTTGAGTGGGCGCGCCGGCCATGCTCTGGGCAACGGACGCCTAGCGGCCCTAGCCCTCGAGATGGGAGCTAACCTGCTGGTTAACTCGGACGCTCACAGCCCGGCCGACATGTTCGGGCAGGCACATGCCAGCGCCGTGGCCGCCGGGGCTGGACTCAAAGAGGAGCAGGTCCAGCGTGCCCTGATCACCAACCCGTGGGAGCTGGTGCAGCGGTGCCTGGAGCGCTACCCTCTGCCGGAGGGATGACGTCAGTGCCTGCTCCCTTCCGGGTGATTACCGACGTGGAGGCGGCGCGAGCCAGCATCCTCCGACGCGCTCCCCTACCGGAAGCCCAACTGCCGGAGGCTGTTCTCCAGCGCCTGGCAGCCCTCTTCGGCGCGCCTGTCTCCGCCCAGGAAGCGGTGGACCGCATCATCGCCGAGGTGCGACGACGCGGCGATGACGCTCTCCGGGACTACTCCCGCACCATTGACGGCGTGCTGCTGGACGATTTGGCCGTGCCTCCCTCCGAGCTCCGGGCTGCCCTCACGGAGATCCCAGCGGCCCTACGCCTGGCGCTGGAAGTGGCGGCCGAGAGAGTGCGCGCCTTCCATCAGCGCCAGCCGCGGCACTCGTGGCTACACTGGCAGGAAGAAGGGGCCCTGGGTCAGATGGTGCTACCTCTGGAGCGGGTGGGGGTCTACGTGCCCGGAGGCACGGCTCCCCTGGCCTCCTCTCTCATCATGGCTGCGGTCCCAGCCCAGGTAGCGGGCGTGGACGAGATCGCGGTGTGCACGCCCCCTCAGCCTCAGACAGGCCTGCCGCACCCCGTGGTGATGGCGGCCGCCGCCGTCTTGGGGCTGGAGCGCGTGTACCGGGTAGGCGGCGCCCAGGCCATCGCTGCCATGGCCTTGGGAACCGAGAGCATTCCCCGCGTGGACAAAGTGGTGGGCCCGGGAAACGTCTTCGTGGTCCTGGCCAAGAAGGCGCTTTACGGCTCGGTGGGTATCGAGAGCCTGCCCGGCCCTACGGAGACGCTCATCATCGCCGATGATTCGGCCGACCCGGCAGCCGTAGCAGCCGACATGCTGGCCCAGGCTGAGCACACTATGGCCACCGCCCTGGTGCTGACTACCTCATCAGAGCTGATCGAAGCCCTCGCCCGCGAGGTCAACGCCCGCCTCAGCCATGCCTGCGATTCGCTTGCGGTCGAGTCCCTAGCCAACCGCGGCGGAGTGGTGCTCTGTCGCAGCCTGTCCGAGGCCATGGCGCTCGCCAACGAATACGCCCCCGAACATCTCTGCCTGTTGGTGCGGGACCCGTGGAGCCTGCTGCCCCGTGTCCGCCACGCCGGCGGGGTGTTCCTCGGCCACCTTTCCTCCGAGGCCTTGGGAGACTACGTGGCGGGGCCTTCCCACATAATGCCGACAGGCGGCACCGCCCGGTTCGCCAGCCCCCTCAATGTGTGGGACTTCGTGAAGATTACCAGTATCTTCGCCATCGGGGCTACTGAGGCAGCCCAGATTGGCCCTGCCGGTGCCATCCTGGCTGAAGCGGAGGGCCTGACCTTCCATCGCGATGCCATAATGCTTCGCGGAGGTGAAAGCACTGACTGACAGCACCGCTCCGGATGAACGCTTAGGCCGGCTCCTTCGGCCAGACATAGCGACAATGGAGGAGTACACCCCCATAGTGCCCTTCGAGGTGCTGTCGCGCCGTCTGGGGCTGCCCCCTGACCGGATCGTCAAGCTCGATGCCAACGAGAACCCCTACGGCCCGGCACCTTCAGTGTATCGCGCCCTGGCCGAGTGTCGCCGCTACAACATCTACCCCGACCCGGAGCAGACGCTGTTGCGTGAGGCCATCGAGCCGTACCTGGGCCTGAGCCGGGAGCACGTGGTCTTCGGCAATGGCTCCGACGAGCTTATAGACCTGACGATGCGGCTGTTCGTGTTCCCCGGGGATGCCGTGGTCAACCTCCCTCCCACTTTCGGCATGTACCCCTACAACACCTCCCTGTGCGCCGGACGATTGGTGGACGTTCCCCGGCGGCAGGACTTCTCAGTAGACGTGGCGGGGGTGGAACGAGCCGTGGCCGCCGGGGGCGCCAAGATGCTCTTCATCAACTCCCCCAACAACCCCGACGGCAGCCTTATCGCCCGCGAGGATCTGGAACGCCTTCTCCACCTGCCCGTCATCGTCGTGCTCGACGAGGCCTACGCCGAGTTCTCCGGGGAGAGCTTTGTCTCCTGGGTGCCCGAGCACTGGAACCTGGTGGTGCTGCGGACGTTCAGCAAATGGGCCGCCCTGGGCGGGCTGCGCATTGGCTACGGGGTCTACCCTATCCCCATCGCCGCCCAGTTGTGGAAGATCAAGCCCCCCTATAGCATAAATGTGGCGGCCCAGGAGGCAGCGCTGGTCTCGCTTGCTGAACGCGACTACTTGATGGCTAACGTGTCTCGCATCGTAGCCGAGCGCGAACGCTTCCGAGATCTGCTCAGCGCCCTCCCGGGGGTGCATCCCTACCCCAGCCGAAGCAACTTCATCCTATGCCGGGTGCATGGGGTTCCGTCGGTGGCGCTCAAGCAGCACCTTGAGCGGCAGGGAGTGCTCGTCCGCTACTACAACAAGCCCGGCCTCACCGACTGCATCCGCATCAGCGTCGGCCGGCCGGAACAGAATGAGGTGGCCATCTTGGCGCTGCGCCAGGCGCTGGCGGAACTGGCCACCACCGAAGCCAGTCAGGAGTAACGTGTTATGGGTCTCCTAACGCCCACTCAGATCACCTGCCCCGTCTGCGGGCACCGATACACCCGGCAGGTCCATCAGTCGGTGGATGCCCAGAGCGAGCCGCACCTGAAGCAACTCCTGGTACAGGAGAGGCTCAACATCACCACTTGTCCTCAGTGCCAGAATCAGATCATGCTGGCTGTTCCTGTGCTCTATCACGATGCCAGCAAGCCCATGTTTGCTGTCTTCATGCCCATGGGCGCCGCCAGAAGCGACGTTCACCAGCAACAGATGGTGGGGGCGCTGACTAACCGCTTCATGTCTGATCTGCCACCGGAGGAGCGCAAGGGCTACATGCTACAGCCCAAGATGTACCTTACCCTCCAGAGCCTGGCCGATGACATCATGCTGGCGGACGGCCTCACTCGGGAGGAGATCGAAGCCCGACGGCAGCGGACTGCTCTACTGGAACGGCTTCTCTCCTCGCAGACGCCGGAGGAGCTGCAGAACGCCATCGAGGCCAGCCTCGATCAGCTCGACGATACTTTCTTCGACGTTCTGGACACCTGGATTCGGCAGGCTGAGGCTCAGGGGGATGAGGAGATGGCGGAGGCGTTGGCTTCGCTCCGCCGCCAGCTGCGAGCGGCAGTGGCGCCCGAGGAGGCGGCACAGGAGGAGGCGGATGCCGCCGAGCAACGCCGGGAGCTCCTAGAGGTGCTCCTCAACGAGCGCAATGAGGAGCGGCTGCGGGCGATGGTGGCGGCCGTCCGTCCCGTCCTCGACTACCACTTCTTCCTTCAGATCGCTGACCGCATAGATGCGGCCCAGGAGGCGGGCAACGAGATCGAGGCCAAGCGCCTCACCCGCGCCCGCGCTACCATCCTCCAGATGCTGGATGAGTTGGAGGAAGAGGACAGGCAAGCCCTCACCCAGGCGGCGGAGTTCCTGCGACAGGCCATCTCGCAGCCGGCGCTCGAGGACTACCTGCGTCAGAACTCGGAACGTCTGGACGAAGCCTTCTTTGCCGTCCTGAATATGAACATCGCCGAAGCCCGCCGTCGGAACGATGAGAACACGGCTCGCGCCCTGGGTTCGGTAGGCGCCATCGCCGCCAAGATCATGGAGGAGAAGGCCCCGCCCGAGCTCCGCCTGCTCAACGAGCTTCTGCGAGCCGCGCCACAGGAGCGGGCGCGCCTACTGGAGGAGCGGAGCGAGCTCGTTACCGACGAGTTCGTCGCCGCTCTCCAACAGATGCAGCGAGCGGTCGGCAAGGCCAACTCCCAGATCTCTCAGCAACTGGCCGCCCTGGCGGAGCAAGTGGCGGAGTTCCGCGGCCGGAACGGCCAAGGAGGCTAGACCGTGCGTACCGGTCGGGTCAGCCGCAAGACGACTGAGACGGACATCACCCTGGCCCTCATCCTCGATGGGAGCGGCCGCCACAGCGTTGCCTCCGGCGTTCCCTTCCTGGATCATATGCTGGCCCAGCTGGCGAGACACGGCCTCATAGATCTCGAGCTGACCTGCACCGGAGACGTGGAGGTAGACTACCACCACACCGTGGAAGACGTGGGCATCTGCCTGGGCCAGGCGCTCCGCCAGGCTCTGGGAGAAGGCGAGGGCATCCGCCGCTTCGGGCAGGCTCTGGCTCCCATGGACGAAGCCCTGGTCTTGGCTGCACTGGACGTGAGCGGCCGAGGACACGTTGAACTGGATCTGTGCCTGCAGGCCGCCAAGATCGGCGACTTCGACACCGAGCTGGTGGCGGAGTTCATGCGAGCCTTCGCCACCAACGCCGGGGTAACGCTTCACCTGCGGCAACTGGCGGGCACCAATGGGCATCACATCGTAGAATCTGCCTTCAAGAGCGTGGCCCTGGCCCTCCGCGACGCGGTGGCCACCGACCCTCGACGCACCGGCGTGCCTTCGACCAAAGGATCCCTCCTGTGAGCCAGACGAGGCCCGCCGTCGTCATACTGGACTACCGCATGGGCAACCTCCGCAGCGTGCAGAAGGCCCTTGAGGTAGCGGGTGCCTGGGCCCGCATAGCCACTGAGCCGGACCAGGTAGGGACGGCGGACGGCCTAGTGCTTCCCGGAGTGGGCGCCTTCGGTGACGCCATGGACCATCTGCGGAGTCTCGGCTTCGATCGTTTGGTGCTGGACGCAGTCGAACGCGAAGTACCCCTCCTGGGGATATGCGTAGGGCTACAAGTGCTCTTCGAAGGGAGTTCAGAGATGGGCGAACACCGCGGGCTAGGCGTGTTCCCGGGCCAGGTCGTTCGCTTCCCTTCGCATTTGGTGGTACCTCACGTGGGCTGGAATCAGCTTCACCTCCGTCGGCCCCATCTCCTGGTCGAGGGCCTGAGGGACGGGGCGCACGCCTACTTCACCCACTCGTACTACCCCGAACCCACGGACCGGGACATCGTGGTGGCCACCACCGACTACGAGTTCCACTTCGCCAGCATCTGCGCTCGAGGCAGTGTCTGTGGGGTGCAGTTCCACCCCGAGAAGAGCTGGCAGGTAGGTCTGGGCATGCTGCACCGCTACGTGAGTTCGCTCTAGCGATGGCTGCTTTCACCGTCTTCCCCGCCATTGACATGCGTGCCGGCCGCTGCGTTCGCCTGCGCCAGGGCGATGTAGCCGCCGAGATGGTGTACTCCGACCGGCCCGACGACGTGGCTCGCCGGTGGCAGGATGCTGGCGCCCAGTGGCTGCACGTGGTGAACCTGGACGGAGCGCTGAACGCGGGCGATTCCTGGTCCGGCCCCAATGTGGAAGCCCTGCGCGCCATCTTGAGGGCCGTCCGAATACCGGTGCAGTTCGGCGGCGGCGTGCGAAGCGCCGCCTCTGTGGGGCGACTACTCGACCTCGGGGTCGCCCGCGTGATACTGGGCACGGTGGCGGTGACCCGCCCCGACGTGGTTCAGGAAGCCCTCAGCGACTTCGGGGCCGATCGGGTGCTGGTGTCGCTCGATGCTCGCGACGGGGTGGTCCGCACTCATGGCTGGGTGAGCAGCTCGGGCCGTCCGGTGCAAGACCTGGGGCTGGAGCTTCGCGGCTATGGGGTGCGCACTGTGGTACACACGGACATTAGCCGAGACGGAATGCTGGTGGGCGCCAACGTGGCCGCCTCGGCCGCCCTCGCCCGTGCCACCGGACTTCAGGTGATCGTGTCGGGCGGCGTGGCCGGGCTGCCCGACGTGGCCGAAGCAGCCCGTCGCGCCTCTGAGGGTTTGGCCGGCGTGATCGTGGGCCAGGCGTTGTACACTGGGGCGCTCAACCTCGCTGACGCCATTGAGACCTCGGCCCGGCTAAGCACACGGGCATCGGAGGAAGGAGAGTGAGCATGCTAGCTAAGCGGATCATTCCCTGCCTGGACGTGAAGGATGGCAGGGTGGTGAAGGGAGTCAACTTCCTCAACCTGCGAGACGCCGGGGACCCGGTGGAGCAGGGAGCGGCCTACAGCGAGATGGGTGCCGATGAACTCGTCTTTCTGGACATCACCGCCAGCCACGAGCGGCGCGGCACGGTGGTAGACATGGTGCAGAAGGTGGCGGAAGCCGTCTTCATCCCCTTCACCGTAGGAGGAGGCATCCGCACCGTAGACGATATGCGGCGCATACTCGGCGCTGGCGCGGACAAGATCTCCATCAATAGCGCCGCCGTCCGCACCCCGGAGATCATCACCGAGGGTGCCAGGCGATTTGGCTCTCAATGTATCATCGTGGCCATTGACCCCAAGTGGGAAGACGGTCGCTGGCACGTCTACATAGATGGCGGGCGCGTCCCCACTGGGCTCGACGCCATCGAGTGGGCGCGAGAGGTGGAGCGCCTGGGGGCGGGCGAGATCCTGCTCACCAGCATGGACCGCGACGGCACCGAGCTTGGCTACAATCTAGAGCTCACTCGCGCCGTGGCCGATGCCGTCAGCATCCCGGTCATCGCTTCCGGTGGGGCGGGGAAGCCGGAGCACTTCCTGGAGGTGCTCACCGAGGGCCATGCCAGCGCCGCCCTGGCAGCCTCAGTCTTCCACTACAAGCAGATAGCCATCCCGGAGCTCAAGCAGTATCTGGCGGCACAAGGCGTCGAGGTGAGGCTGTGAGTGTCGCCTCCCTCATCAGGTGGGACGACCGGGGCCTGGCGCCCTGTATCGTCCAGGATTCCCGCACCAAGGACGTTCTCATGATGGCCTACATGAGTCCGGAGTCGCTGCGGCTGACCTTGGAGAAGGGCGAGACCGTTTTCTGGAGCCGGTCCCGGCAGGAGTTGTGGCACAAGGGCGCTACTTCGGGCAACGTGCAGAGACTGGTGCGCCTGCTGTACGACTGCGACGCCGACACTCTGCTCGCCCTGGTGGAGCCGGCCGGACCTGCTTGCCACACCGGCCAATACTCCTGCTTCTACCGGGAACTAAGGGACAATGGCACGCCCCCTGACCGCTGAGATCATCGCTTCGGGCACCGAGCTCCTCCTGGGCGACACAGTGGATACCAACTCCGCCTACATCGCTCAGAAGCTGCGCGACCTGGGAGTGGACGTCTACTTCCACACCACCGTTGGGGACAACGTCCGCCGCCTTCGTTCGGCCATCGAGATCGCCGCCGACAGAGCCAACCTGATCATCATCACCGGCGGGCTGGGCCCCACGGTCGATGACGTCACGCGCGAGGCAGTGGCGGCCGCCACCGGTCGGCCGCTCGTCTTCTCCGAGGAACTCCTACAGCAGATCGCCGCCCGGTTCGCCCGCTTCGGCCGGACCATGTCCGATAACAACCGCCGGCAGGCGTTCATCCCCGAAGGGGCCACGGCCATACCCAATCCCGTGGGGACGGCCCCAGCATTTCGGGCCGAGCTGGGAGAGGCGCTCATCATCGCGTTGCCGGGCGTGCCCAGGGAAATGCACTACCTGATGGAGAACGCCGTCATCCCTTACATTCGCAGCCTGGTGGGCGATTCCATCATCCACAGCCGTATCCTCCACACGGCCGGCCTGGGCGAGAGCCAGGTCGACAGCTTGATCGCGGACCTGATGGAGAACTCCAACCCTACGGTAGGCCTGTCGGCTCACCCAGGGCGCACCGACGTCCGGATCACCGCCAAGGCCGACACTCTGGAGCACGCCCGGGCCCTTATCGCCCCCGCTGAGGCTATCATCAGCGAACGGCTCAGAGGCTACGTCTACGGTGCCGACGACGAGCGGTTGGCCACCGTCATAGTCCGCCAGCTTCGTGACCCGGGCTGGAAGCTCTCTCTGGTGGAGACGGTCACGGCGGGGCTGATAGCCCAGGAGCTAGTCGAGGCCGACGCAGATCTGGTTCAGGAGCACATGCTGGCGGAGTGGTCCGGGGACGCCGAAGAGGCTCAGGCTCTCCAGGCAGCAGAAGCGCTCCGGGCACGCACGGGCTGTGCCGTCGTCCTCGCCAGCCTAGCCGCCGAACCGCTCGCTGAGGCCACCGAGGAACGAGGTAGAAGGGCAGCCGTGGCAGTGCTCGCGCCCGATCGTACCTACACAGCAGCCTTCTCCTTCGGCAGCCACCCCGGGCTGCTCCAGCCCTGGGTCGTCAACCACTCCTTGTTCGCCCTCTGGAGAGCCCTTCAGCAGACCTAAGGCATTCGCCGCACCCCGGCGCTGTCGCGACGCAGGTGATCGCCACGAAGACCTGGGGCGCTACGCGTGCGATCCATCCCAGGCCGCTGGCACGGTCTTTGCATTCACTAGAGGGCGCGGGGGGGCATGCCCCTCGGCCACAAGAACGTTCCAGGGGGCCTAGATGCCATACAGGCGAGTCTTCAGTGCAATGGCGCGTCCGGTGACGCGCCTACCGCGGACACTGACGTGCCTACTAGCAGTGGTGGTGGCTGTCTCGGCGGGCGGCTGCACCAAGGTCAAGCCCGCGCCGCCGGAGTCCCTGTCGCTGGCCACGGGCCGGCCGTCGCTCTCGGCCCAGGTGTCAGAACCGCCCTCGACCGGGCCTCAGCGGGGCATCGAGGAGGCCTCTGCTCTAGCCTCGATCGGCGACTCACCCCTGCCTACGCCAGATTCGGGTTACTCGGCCACCTCTCTGCAAGTACCGGCCAACCCGCCCACCCCAACGCCGGAGCCGCGCCACATCACCCACACCGTGGGTTGGGGTGATACCGTGCTGAGCATCGCCCTGCAGTACGGTGCGCGCATGGAAGCCATAGTCCAGGCTAACAACCTCACCAACAACGTCATCTACGTGGGACAGGTGCTCACCATCCCCCTGCCCGAGATACCCATCGGGGCGCAGCAGTACGTGGTACAGCCGGGAGACACCCTCTACAGCATCGCCCAGCACCTGGGCGTGGAAGTGGACGCCCTAATGCGCGCCAACGGCCTCACCAACGGGTACTACCTGCAGGTCGGCCAGGTCCTTATCGTGCCGGCAGGGGGCACGCTCCCCTCCCCGAGCAACAGGGTCCAGGCCGCCGGCGTGAACCCCCGCCGCACCCATGTGGTCCAGCCTGGGGATTCGCTCTCGTCACTGGCGGTCATGTACGATGTCGCCGCTCAGGACATAGCTCTGGTCAACGCCCTGGAGAACCCCAACCTGCTCCAGGTCGGCCAGACGCTGATTATACCCTGAGAGGCCGCGCCCACTTTCCGCCAAACCGTCACGGCACAGAGAAGGAGCAGCCCGCGCCTGGTGAGGCGCGGGCTGCTGGCCTGTGCTCCGGAATTCTCAGTCTCTGGCCCGGACGTCCGCAGCCTAGAGGCCCTTATCCATTATGTACTTCACCAGATCGGCCACCCTGCTGGAGTAGCCCCACTCGTTGTCATACCAAGCCAGCACCTTCACCATGGTACCGTCCTGCACCATGGTGCTCAGGCCATCCACGATAGAGGATAGAGGATTGCCCTTGTAGTCTATGGAAACCAGCGGCTCATCCGAATAGCCCAGGATGCCCTTCATGGCCCCCTCGGCCGCCGCCTTGAACGCCGCATTGACAGCATCCACCGTCGCTGCCTTCCTCACGTTGGCCGTGAAGTCCACCAGAGAGACGGTGGAAGTGGGCACGCGCAGGGCCATCCCATCGAACTTACCTTTCAGCTCCGGGATCACCAGGGCCAAGGCCCGGGCGGCACCGGTAGTGGTGGGGATGATGTTGATCGCGGCAGCGCGGGCGCGCCGGAGGTCGCTGTGGGGCAAGTCCAGAATACGCTGGTCGTTGGTGTAGGCGTGCACGGTGGTCATGAGGCCGCGCTCGATGCCAAACTGGTCGTTGACCACCTTGGCTACCGGGGCCAGGCAGTTGGTGGTGCAAGAGGCATTGGAGATGATGTTGTGCTTGGCCGGGTCATACTGGTCCTCGTTGACGCCCAGCACAATGGTAATGTCCTCGCCCTTCGCCGGGGCGGAGATGATCACCTTCTTCACCCCGTCTCGCAGGTGCGCCGAGGCCTTGCTGGCGTCGGTGAAGAGGCCGGTGGACTCCACCACGACCTGGCAGCCATGATCGCCCCAGGGGATCTCGGCCGGGTTGCGCACCGCATGCACCACGATCTCGTTGCCACCTACCACCAGCGAGCCGTCCCTAACTTCGACGGACTCGGGGAAGATGCCGTAGTTGGAGTCGTATCGCAGCAAATGCGCCAGGGTGCTGGCATCGGTGATGTCATTGACCGCTACCACCCGGACTTCGTCCCTGTAGTTGTCCATGAGCGCCTTCAGTACCTGCCGCCCAATGCGACCGAATCCGTTGATGCCGACGTTCAGTGCCATTGTGTCCTCCCGAATGTGAACGGATACGGTCGAGCCGTACCCTGATAGGAACGCCATGCGCTGAACTGCCAGTGCATGGCGGCGTTGCCACCCGTCTAGCCTATGAAGTCCAGCAGGGCTCGCCCTAGCTTGGCGCTGTCATGGCGCCAGGGCACCCGCTCGTCCACTAGGTCAGCCAGTACGAGAGCTTGCCCCAGCGCCCTACCGCTCTCCGGCCGCACGTAGGCCACCCTTGCGCCGTCTGGCCAGCAGTTGTTGGCCAGCACGTAGTGGAAAGTGCCCGGGCCGACGTTCTCCTCAATGGCGGCGGCGTGTTCCTGGACGCTGTAACCGTCCGTCTCACCCGCTTGCGAGGCTACGTTACACACGTACACCTTGACCGCCCCGCTGGCTCGAACAGCTTGGCAGATCCCCGGCACAAGCAGGTTGGGCAGCACGCTGGTATAGAGGCTGCCCGGCCCCAATACGATCAGGTCGGCAGCCAGTATGGCCCTCACTGCCCCCGGGTACGCTGGTGGCGCTCCAGGCTCTAGGAACACCCGTCGGATACCCGGCCCCGCCGCCCCGACTCGGCTCTCTCCCCGTACCGTGCGGGATCCTCCGCCTTCGCTGCCACTATCGGCTACCTGAGCACACACCGAGACGGCCTCGAGCGTACTGGGCATGATCTGCCCCCGGATGTTGAGCACTCTGCTGGTCTCGAGCACAGCTCGCTCGAAGGAACCGGTCAGATCCGCCATAGCCGCGAGCAACAGGTTCCCCAGCGCATGTCCGCCCAGGGCACCATCGCCGAACCGGTACTGGAGAAGCTGAGTCATGAGCGCTTCGTCATCCGCCAGGGCCGCAATGCAGCTGCGGAAGTCTCCCGGGGGGAGCAGGCCCAACTCACGCCGCAGCCTCCCCGAGCTTCCGCCGTCATCGCCCACGGTCACCACCGCGGCGAGATCAACGTCGCTGCGCTTGAGCCCTTTGAGCAGGACTGACAGACCCGTCCCGCCGCCAATTGCCACAACACGTCGAACCATAACTCAACCACTGGCCGCCTGCGGCCAAACCTTGCGCATTATAGGGAGGCAGGGGCGCGCCGTCAAGCGCCGTTGACACCGGCCCTCACCAGTACCTATAATCGCCCCTCGAGCAGAGGCCCGTGGACGCTCCCTCAGAAGGAGAATGTGCATAGCGGACCAGTTCCACGGCGCTAGCGTCGAGATCTCGGACACATCCAGAGGAGTGAGCTCTGTCGGCCAGACCGTCTCCGCCCTCGCCTGTCATTCTGACCGGCTCGCTCGGTCGCTCGCTCTCCTCCCTGCGTTCGCTGCGCTCTCGGCAGCCATACTTCCCAGGAGGCTATCATGACCAGAATTGACAACTCCTGCCGGTACACCGAGACCCACGATTGGGTCCGCGCCGACGGGGACATCGCTACCTTCGGCATCTCCGATTACGCCCAGGATCAGCTGAGCGACATTGTGTTCGTGGAGCTACCTGAGGTGGGAGACAACTTCGAGCAGGGTCAGGTGTATGCCGTGGTCGAGTCGGTCAAGGCCGCTAGCGACTGCTACGCCCCCGTCAGCGGGGAGGTGGTCGAAGTCAACAGTGAGCTCGAGTCTACCCCCGGCTTGGTGAACCAGGAACCTTACGGTGCCGGTTGGTTCATAAAGGTGCGGATGTCCGATCCCGCCGAGCTCGAACGTCTGCGCAACGCTGCTTCCTACAGCGAGCTGATTCAGCAGCTGACCGAAGAGGAGTAGGCGATGCCCTTCGTCCCTCACACCGCCGACGACCGGGAGACCATGCTCCGGCGAGTAGGCGTCGCGAGTGTCGAGGAGCTGTTCCTCGACGTTCCCGAGGCCCGAAGGTTCCCGACGCTAGAGCTGCCGCCGCCGCTCTCCGAGCCGGAAGTCCTGGCGGAGCTGGCTCAGCTAGCCCACCGCAACTGGAACTTGGACCAACACCCCTGCTTCCTGGGAGCGGGAGCCTACAACCACTTTGTCCCCAGCGTAGTGAAACACGTGCTTAGCCGCGGGGAGTTCTACACCGCCTACACCCCGTACCAGCCCGAGGTGAGCCAGGGCACTCTTCAGGCCATCTTCGAGTACCAGAGCCTGATCTGCGACCTCACCGGCATGGACGCCGCCAACGCCTCGCACTACGACGGGGCCACCGCCCTGGCCGAAGCCCTCATCATGGCCCTGAGCGTTCACCGCGGCCGCCGGCGCAAGGGCGTGATCTCGCGCACGGTTCACCCCGAGTACCGCCAGACGGCCCGCACCTATACCCAGGGCATGGGCCTCGAGCTCACCGGCGACGAGCAGCCCGGCCTCTCTCTTCCCGACCTGGCCGGCATCGTGGATGAAGACACAGCGGCGGTGGTCATCCAGGTGCCCGACTTCCTGGGGGCCGTGCCCAGTCTGGATGAGGTCCGCTTGCTGGCCGACGCGGCACATCAGGCAGGCGCCCTTCTAGTGGTGGCCGTCAACCCCATCTCGTTGGGCCTGCTCCAGCCACCCGGGGAGTACGGAGCCGACATCGTCGTAGGTGAGGGCCAGCCCCTCGGCAACCACTTGTCCTTTGGCGGTCCCTATCTTGGCTTCTTCGCCACCAGGACGGATCACGTCCGGCGCATGGCCGGGCGCCTGGTGGGGATGACGGTGGACCTAGACGGCAACCGTGGATACGTGCTCACCCTTGCCACTCGCGAGCAGCACATCCGCCGCGAGCGGGCTACTTCTAACATCTGCACCAACCAGGCCCTCAACGCCCTGGCAGCGGCGGTCTACCTGGCGGCTATGGGTCCGGCCGGGCTGCGGACGGTTGCCTCCGCCTGTTACCACAAGGCCCACTATGCCGCCTCTCGGGTGGGACGACTGACTGGCTACGACGTCCTGTCCCATCGTTTCTTTCATGAGTTCGTCGTCCGTTGCCCGCGGCCTCCTTCCGAGGTCGGCGGAGCTCTGCTGGCGGAGGGCATCATTCCCGGGTACGACCTGGGCGAGGCGTATCCCGAACTGGAGGGTTGCATGCTCCTCTGCGTCACCGAGCTCAACACTCGGGAACAGATTGACCGCCTGGTGGACGTGCTGGGAGCCCCGTCATGAGCGAGAAGACCCTCTACGAGCTCAGCCGACCAGGACGGACGGCCACGTCTCTGCCCCCGCTCGACGTTCCGGAGGCTCCTCTGCCCGAGGAGTGGATGCGCGACGACCTCCCGCTTCCGGAGATCAGCGAGGTCGACCTGGTCCGCCACTATATGCGGCTTTCGCAGCTTAATCACGCGGTGGACATTGGGTTCTACCCTCTGGGCTCCTGTACCATGAAGTACAACCCCAAGGTGAACGAGGAAGCGGCCGCGCTGCCCGGCTTTGTTCGCACTCACCCCCTCCAGCCGCAGGAGACCGTCCAGGGGAACCTGCAGCTCATGTGGGAGCTCCAGAAGATGCTAGCCGAGATCGGGGGCTTCGACGCCGTCTCCCTACAGCCGGCAGCCGGGGCTCAAGGGGAGTTCGCTGGCATACTTATCATGCGTAGCCACCACAGGGAGCGAGGCCAGGCCCACCGGGACAAGATCCTCATACCCGACTCGGCCCACGGCACCAACCCCGCTTCCACCACCATGAGCGGCTACCGGGTGGTGCAGCTCCCCTCAGACGAGCGGGGTAATGTGGACCTGGAGGCGCTGCGGGCCCAGTGCGATGACACGGTCGCCGGGCTTATGCTCACCAACCCCAATACGCTCGGCCTCTTCGACGAACACGTGGAGGAAGTGTGCCGGTTGGTGCACCAGTGTGGCGGCCTGGTCTACGGGGACGGCGCTAACCTCAATGCCCTCATGGGCGTAGCCAAGCCGGGCCATTTGGGCTTCGACATCATGCACTTCAACCTGCACAAGACCTTCTCCACCCCGCACGGCGGAGGAGGCCCGGGCTCGGGGCCCGTAGGCGTCCGCCGGGATCTGGCAGCGCACCTGCCGGGACCAATAGTGGTGCGCGAGGGCGATCGCTACCGACTCGAAATGCCTGAGAAGTCCATCGGCCGGGTGAAGTCGTTCTACGGTAACTTCGCGGTGATGGTGAAGGCTCTCACCTACATCCGCATGCTGGGCGAGGAAGGCCTTCGCGATGTGAGCGTAACCGCGGTCCTCGCCGCCAACTACCTGCAAGAACGCCTCAAGAAGACCTATCCTCTGCCCTACGACCGACGCTGCATGCACGAGTTCGTACTGGAGGGACGCATCCCCGGCGCCCCGGACGTGCGCGCCCTGGACGTGAGCAAGCGCCTGATAGACTACGGCTTTCACCCGCCCACGAACTACTTCCCTCTGATCGTCCGGGAAGCCCTGATGATCGAGCCGACGGAGACGGAGAGCCGGGAGACGCTGGACGCGTTCGCTGAGGCCATGGAGACCATCGCCGAGGAAGCCCGCAGCCAGCCCGGCCTCCTGCACCAGGCTCCCCATCGCGCCCCCGTCCGCCGCTTGGACGAGGTGCGAGCTGCCCGCGAGCTTCGGCTGCGCTGGGAGCACTGACGCCTCCGACCGATCAGGTGGCCCCTGCCGGTGTCAGGGGCCACCTGGTCAGCCGGGGAGGCGTTCGACGAGGGGCAGTCTCACCTCATCCGGGATGCGGCAAGGCGCTCCAGATGAGTCCACACAGAGATGCACGGTGTGCCCCTCCGCGACCAGCGTGGAGGGAACGTCGCAGAGGGATATGACGTAATCGAACCGGATGGAGCGGCTGCGTACCTGCGACGCCTGAGTGAAGATGACAAGCTCGTCATCGTACCGGCACGGGGCACGATAGCGGACCCTCGCTTCCACCACGGGCATGCCGTACCGACGGAAGAACTCGGCGGGGCTATCGCCCACTACCTGGCGGAAGTACTCCGAGCGGCCCACCTCGAACCATATAAGGTAGTTGCTGTGGTAGGCGACGCCCTGGGCATCGGTCTCGGCGTAACGCACCCGTACGCGGGTCGTCACTCCTCCGCCTGCGGTGGCGGGCCCGTTCTGCGTCGGCATCAGGCCAAGGAACTGAAACGATAGCCCACGC
This sequence comes from Anaerolineae bacterium, assembly GCA_013178015.1. NCBI lineage: Bacteria > Bacillati > Chloroflexota > Anaerolineae > Anaerolineae bacterium. Next base: position 952 of record JABLXR010000054.1, on the reverse strand, counting down.
CCCTTTCCGTAAGTATGTACCGGGGCTGGGTGGGGTCCTTCTCTATCTTGGTGCGCAAATAGTGGATGTATGTCTTGAGGTGACCGGAAGAGCGCGAGGCGCTTCCGCCCCACACCCTCTCTAGCAGCACCTCTGAAGGGACGACTTCCCCGGCATGGGCAGCCAGCACCGCCAACAGGCGCTGCTCCGTGGGCGAGAGCGTCTGGGTCGGGCGGCCATCCACGATGATCCGCCTCTTGGCCAAGTCCACGCTCAGATGCTTATCGATGGTAAGAAGCGACTGCGAGGGGAGCTTGGGCGACTGGTCTGAGCGGCGCACTACGGCCCGCACCCGAGCGATGAACTCCGACACCCCGAAGGGTTTGGTTATGTAGTCGTCAGCGCCCAGATACAGACCTCGGGCGACCTCCTCATCTTTGCTCCTGGCAGTCAACATGAGCACAGGAGCGTTCGACATCTCGCGGATGCGCTCACAGACCACCCATCCGTCCATCCCAGGAAGCATTATGTCCAGTACCACCAGGTCGGGCTTCCGGTCGTAGAACTGCCTCAGGCCCTCACGCCCATCGTAGGCGGCGCAGACGGCTAGGCCTTCGTGCTCTAGCGCTATGCGGAGCATCGAGACCAGGTCCCGGTCGTCATCTACGAGCAGTACTAGCTTCTGCTCCCGCTCAACGCTCATCCTAACCTCCGGCGGCGACCCCTCTGGCGCAGTCTATGGAGGCGGGCGGTGGCAGTCAACTCCCCGTTCCGCCGTCTGGCCGTGCCCCCTTGCTTCTCCGGATTGGGCGACCCTGGGCACTCGGCGTCTCCGCTCCCACAGATCTGGTGATTACCCACAAGTCCTGGGGCAGGCTGGGCGTGCCTAATGGCAGGGTTGGCGGTAGGGGTAAGGTCTGCGGGGAGCACAGAGGCGGTGATGGTTAGCGTGGTTGGAGGCAGGACTTGAAAG
>JABLXR010000053.1 GCA_013178015.1 Anaerolineae bacterium | reverse complement strand
CCAGTCTGGGCGCTATCGGATGCTGCATCGCCTCTGTTCCTCGCCTGCTCGCTGGCCGGCCGTGGTTGCTGGCCAGCGCCACGTGGCAGCTCGCCCAACGCTGGTTCGACTTTGAGAAAGCCCTACGTGAGCTCTCACCCAGTCTTGTCTCTTCGGCAGCGACTGGCTAAACTATGCCGATCTCGCCCTACACGGAGACGCGTTAGTGGCCGATCTCGAGAGCATTGTCCAACCATTGCGCGAATTGCTCGAGACCAAGAATCAGATACGGGACGAGACCCTCGGTCGTGCTCGCGTGCTCACCAGGCTGTGTGCCAACTCCATTCGGGCCACCCACCGGCAGGAGTTCGAGCAGGCCCGCTCCCTGCTGGAACAAGCCCGCCAATTGGCTCTGGAGATGCGCGACGCCACTGCCGATCACAGCGACCTCTATCTCGCCGGGTACACCCAGGACGCCCTCAGAGAGTACGCCGAGGCCAGCATCACCCTGGCGGTGGTAATGGATCGGCCCATCCCCTCCGCGGGCGATCTCAGCGTGGACGCCCCCGCCTACCTCAACGCCCTGGCCGAGGCCGTAGGAGAAATGCGCCGGCATGTGCTGGACCTAATCCGTCGGGACCAGATGGATCGCGCCGAGGCGGTGCTGGCCATCATGGACGAGGCTTACTGGCAGCTGGTCACGGTGGACTTCCCCAGCGCTATCACCGGCAACCTTCGCCACAACACCGACATGGTGCGCGGCGTGCTCGAGCGTACCCGGGCCGACCTAACCACTTCCCAGGAGCAGCTACGGCTGCGCCAGGCCATCCGTCGCTTCGAGGCCAACCTCAATGCCCACTCAGAGTAGATCGCCCCTTCTCGTCGTCCTGCTTCTGCTCCCTGCGCTCATCGCGGTTCAGGTCACCGCTGGTGCCTCCGAGTCGCGAGCCGTAGCGGTCGCCATGGAGGCCACAGCCACAGCCGTTGCCTCCATTCCCACTTCGACGCCCACTCCTCCGCCCACCGCCACCGTGGCGCCGACCGCTACCGCCACGGCCACTCCATCCGCCACCCCCACCCACACCGTCACACCCTCACCTACGCCACTGCCTACGCCCACCCTGCCCGAGGCCGCCCTGAGCGGCAAGGCCGTCTACATAGATCAGGAACTCCAGACCGTGTTTGTGTTCGAGGATGGGAAGCTGATACGGACCATGCCGGCAAGCACCGGCAGGGCTACCGAGCACACCTACACACCCGCTCGGCAGGGCCGCATCGGCCACTACGTGGGCACCTTCAGCTCCTTCGGCACCACCCAGGACGAAGGCTGGTACCTATTCAAGGCTGACGGAGGGATCCTCATCCACGGTGCCCCCTATCTGGTCGAGGACGGAGTCAAGGTGTACCAGGACCTGGAGGCCCTGGGGAACTACCCCACGTCTCACGGCTGCATCCGGCTGTCTCCCGAGGACGCTGAATGGTTCACCCGCTGGGGTCCTCAGGGAGCGTACTTCGAGGTCAACGAGCTCCCAGAGAGATTCTGGGAGCTGGAACGCGCCGGGGGCGGCTAGACCGCCCCCGCACCTGGGCTCAATTGGCCTCCTGGGGCCGCAATGACGGCGCAGCCGTCATTGGCCCATGACACGCCACTGCTGCGGATGGATCACAAACACGCCCTCAGGCTGGTCGCGAACGTTGGGGTTCTCTTCCAACTCGTTGATCACCATCTGCACCCCGTTCACCTGCTCCGCGATCTCCTCCGCAGCCCGCGACTCTTGCTCTGAGGCCACCACCCCTCTCAGCGTCACAGTCCCCCGATTCACCACCACCTCGATGTGCGCCAGACTAGTGCGCGGGTCGTGAGCTAGAGCAGACATCACATCTGCGGCCACCCCCGTGTCCACAGTGAGCTCGTCCTCAACATCCACCACGCCTTCCACTCCCCTGGCGGCGCGGTCGGCGGCCCGCTTGGTCTCTAGGTCATAGGCTGGCCCACGGAGGGTGACCACTCCCCGCTCAGCCGTCACGTCCAGCTCGTCCAGAGGGCAGCCCACTTCGGCCAGCCGGCTGCGTACCTCCGAGACCACGGCGGAGTCCTGACGAGGGGCGTAGCGGACCAGCACGTCCCACTCTTCTTCGCTCAGGTTCAGGTGGGCTCCATCCTCTTGCACCGACTCCACGCGCTCGACCGGCACCACCACTGACGAGGCGCCAGCCTCACCGGCCTGGAGGATTAGGTGGGTGATCTCACCGGTCTTGCGATCCACCAGCACGTGGTCGAGGCTTCCGACGGGCTTCCCTTTCACGAACGCCCGCGTGCCTCGGCCGATAGGCGGCCTCGAAGCCGCCACTCGCTCCGGCGTGAGGCCGGCCACCGCCGGTCGGGAATCCGCCCCGGCACCATAGCGATCGCGCCATGCCAACGCCTCTCCTTCGCGGACCGCAGCGAGAGACGGGTCGCAGGGCGCGAAGTCGGTCGGCTGGTAGACCCTCTGCCAACGGAGGTCCTCCATAAGGAGGTTCACCGTAATGCCGCTCTCGTCCCACCGCGCCACAACGGATCGCGGCAAGACCACACTGGTGGTACCACCTCTCAGGCCCACCACGAGATCCGTTACCTCTCCGGTGTGCTGGTCTACCACCACCTGGTTCAGGCGGCCGATGATGCCATTGCGGGCGCGCACTTCGCTGCCAATCGGGTAACTAGCCACTGTGACACCTCCAACGTTACTAGTAACAGCACCTGCACAGGGGGCCAAGCGCCATTATAGGCGCAGCGCCGGCCAGCTGCAACCGCACCGTAAGAGCTGGGATAGCGGGATCGAGTGTGTTCTCAGGCGGCAGTCGTACCGGGAAGACCCGCGTAGGCGCCTCCCACACTCGCTCCCAGAGCCCGCTCTTCCGCCAGCTACGAGGCCAAGACGATGCCGTTCAACCCCCGAGGAATGCGCGCGCCCACGCGCTGCATGTCTGCACATGGCCACCGACCGTGAGCGCGCGCCCTCCTCCCAGGAAGGCGTAGCGGCAATGCATTCGGGGCCTGCCCTTGTAGCTTGGGCGCGCCGAAGAACCCGAGCAGCAGTGCTCGTCTCAGAATCCGTCTCCCCGATGCTGGAGGATGACACGGCACCCTGCCTCAGTGCAGGGTCATATCAATCCGCCGGCATCGGGACCGGGCCCACTTCCGCTGATCCTGGTTGGCTCTCGGCCTCGGATGGGCCAGGATCACCGCACCACCAGCGCCATCGAAGTACCCTCACCACACGCGGCACAGCAATCCCTTCAGGTACCGCGACTCGGGGAAGGTGATCGAAATGGGGTGGTCCGGAGCCTGGGACAGTGTCTCCAGGACCTGGACCTCGCGGCGCGCGTCCACCGCGGCTCCGAACACCACCTTCTGAAAGAGATCGGCCGATACCAGCCCTGAGCAGGAGAAAGTAGCCAGCACCCCTCCCGGGCGGAGGAGCCCCAGCCCCAGCAGGTTGATGTCCTTGTAGCCGCGACAGGCGGCCTGCACTTGGCGAGCGCTCTGGGCGAATCTGGGCGGGTCCAGTACGACCACGTCGAAGAGTCGGCCAGCATCTCGGAAGCGCCTGAGCACGCCAAACACGTCGCCTTCTACTTCCACCCGCCTCTCGATGGGCAGCCGGTTGCGCTCTACGTTGCCTCGACCCGCCTCCAGTGCCGCTGCCGAGGTGTCCACGTCCACCACTGTGGCTGCTCCGGCTCCCAGAGCGTGGACGCCGAATCCCCCAGTATAGGCGAAGGCATTCAGCACGTCCGCCCCAGCGCAGTAGCGACTCACCCGCACCCGGTTGGCGCTCTGGTCCAGGTAGAAGCCTGTCTTGTGCCCGGTCCGTACATCAACCTCGAAGAGCAGACCGCCTTCGCGGATGGCGACCGGTCTCGGCTCCTCCCCCGCGATCGGCCCCACGCGGCTGGGCAGACCCTCCAGCCTGCGGACGTCGGCGTCGCTGCGATCGTAGAGCGCGAGCCGCCGCCACGTGCCCTGTCCTGGCAGCGCCTCCGGCGTCACAACCTCCTCCAGCAAGGAGAGCAGCTCCTCGCGCCGCACCTCGATGCCCAGGGTGAGTGCCTGGAACACCAGGACCGCCGGTCCGGGCTTCTCCGCCTCCACGTACAGGTCTGCCACCAACCCGGGCAGCCCGTCCGCCTCCGCGTTGACCAGTCGCGCCGCAGTGGAGGGCCAGCCGGGCAGGCGTCGGCGACCCTCCAGCGCCCGTATCAGTCGCCCCCGCCAGAACTCTCGGTCCACGGCCTCTTCCGGGTCCCAGGTGAGCAGGCGCACCCGAATCTGGGACCGGCTGTTGTAGTAGCCCCGCGCCAACCAGCGGCCGTCGGCGGCGAACACCTCCGCCACCTGGCCATCTGGGCAGTCAGCCTGCGCTATGGCGCCGCTGAATAGCCAGGGGTGCCGGTTGAGGACGCTGCGCTCCCGCTCCGGCCTGAGCACCACCCTGGGCTCAGGCATCGCGCACCTCCAGCACCACCACGCCGCTGATCACGAGCAGCGCTCCCAGGATCTGAGGACCTGACAGTGTCTCGCCATGCACCAGATACGCCAACACCGCCGCCACCACCGCTTCAGACAGGCCCAGAATACTGGCCACGCTCACCGGCAGCCGGGCCAACGCCCCTAAGTAGAGCAGGTAGGAGGCCATGATGCCCAGAGACATGCCGCCTAGCTCTAGCCAACCGAGGGGCGGTAGCCGAGGCACCAGCTCCCACGACAACTGCCCCACCCCCAGGAAGACCGTGCCAAAGAGGAAGCCGTAGAACAGTCCCTTCAGCTCGGGATAGAGGCCTCCTACCTTCTTGCCCAGCAGGTCTCTTCCTGCCTGGGTCAGACCCACCGCCAGAGCCATGGCCATGCCCATCGTCTGTAGCTGCGTTCGGCCAATGTTGTAGACCTGGGAAACCAGCAGACAGCCGGTGAGAGCCAGCAGCAGAGAAGTAGCCTTGCGACGGGTTATGTGCTCCCCGTATAGCGGGCGGGAGAGCAACACCGTGAATATCGGGGCGCTGTAGGCCATCACGGTGGCCACCGTCACCCCATTTAGGTTGACCGACAGGCCCCAGGAGGCGTTGTTCAGGGCGATGCCGACGAACCCGAAGAGCACCAGCAGGGGCACATGCCTTCGCGCCACCCGTAGGGGCGAACCTTGTGTTCGCCCGCCTTGTGTTCGCCCGTCCTCCTCTAGGGGCAGAACCCGTGCCTGCCCCGGAGGGCGGCCTCCGCCGTGGCGCCTGCGCCTGTTCTCCCTCTGCGCCCGTTGGCCCCGGACCAGCAGTATGGCCATCAGCGCGCCCGATACGATCAGGCCACGCCAGAACATGATGCCGGTCGGGTGCAAGGGGTAGGTGTCCAGCAGGCGCCGCAACCACACCGTGCAGGCGGCCCAGCCCGCGCCGTAGCTGAGGCCCATGATCACGCCCACCAGCCGCCGCCGGTCGCCGGTGAGGCCGCCGCCCAGCGCTGCCGCCCGCTCGGTCAGAGACAGGCTCACGCCCGCTCCATCCGCACCACCAGCACGGATTCGGTCTCTTCGGTGATCCGAGCGCGATGGTCCACGTGGTGCCCGGGCAACCACAGCACGGTGTCCCCTCGGGCCAGGATGGGATAGCGCTCTCGGTAGGGGGCCCCTATCTTGAGGTTGATCATCAGCTCGCTAAGCTTTTTGCTCCTTCCTTCCATTCCCAGGGGCTGCATGCGCTCGCCCTCGCGCCGCCGACGCAGCACCAGCTCCCCTTCCCCTGCTCGGCAGTCCAGGTACGCCGTCCATGGGTGCTCGCCGTCGAGCGCCTCCGGCGGAAGGTGCTCCGAAGACACCACCTCGGTCCTGACCCTCCACCCCTCGCCCAGTCTTACCTCTCCCGGCACCGGCACGACCACCGCCTCCACGGCGGGGGGCAACTGAGGCAGGTCTTCACGCAGCGGCGCCGCCACGCTCTCGTCTGCGAGGGCGAAGAGACCATATCCGACGGTGAGCATCAGGCCCTGGGGCAGGTCGGCCCGGACTCCCGCCCCTCGGGCCTCCTGCACTGCCTGCACCGCCTGCTCCACGTGTACCCAGTCTATGTTGCGCATGGGAGGCCTCAGACGGGCGATCGCCTCCCGCAGCAGGGCTCGACGTAGGCTCAGGTGCTGGCGCCGAAAACCCTCCAAGTCGAACACCACCCGGTCACAGGTCCATTCCCGCACCAGTTCAGCCCAGGCACGATCCCGCATCTGACGCAGGTAGTCGTGATCGGCGGCCAACACCTCGGCCGTGCGCCGGATGACCTGACGCACGTTGGGGTTGAACGTCTCCAGATACGGGATCAGCTCCAGTCGGAGCCGGTTACGGAAGTAGGTAGTGTCCAGGTTGGAGCGATCGAAGCGGGGCTCGAGGCCGTGCTCGGCGCAGTACTGCTCGATCAGCGATCGAGGGGCGTGCAGCAGGGGACGAATGAGCCGGATCTCAGGCGACACTGGACGCTCCCCCGTCACCCGAAGTCCGGCCAGAGCCACCGATGGCAGCATGCCCCTGAGCCCAGCCAGGCCGGAACCTCTAAGGAAGTGCATCACCACCGTCTCCACCTGGTCATCGGCGTGGTGGGCCACGGCCACTGCCCCCGCGCCGACCTCCTCGGCTGCCCTCCCCAGGAAGGCATAGCGCACCTGCCGGGCCGCTTCCTCCACCGCCAGGCCTCGCTCTTTGGCTAGTCTGGCGACGTCTGCGCACTCCACCGTCAGCGGAACGCCCCAGTCGGCACAAGTGCGCTGCACGAACTCGGCATCTTCGTCCGCTTCGGTTCCCCGCAGCAGGTGGTTGAGGTGAGCCGCGTGTACCTCGATTCCCCATTCCGGACGCCGGAGCAGATGGAGCAGGGCGAGCGAATCGGCGCCTCCCGAGAAACCCACCACTACGGTCTCGCCGGAACGAAACAGGAGGTGGCGCCTTGCCGTCTCGCGCACCACCTCCACCAAGTCTTTCGCCGGCCCCAACAGGGCCCGCTCCATGCTAGAACCCCTCGAGTCGGCTCAGGTCCGCAATCCCATCGGCCAGAGCAGAGATGTGCTGCACCAGCGCCAGCCGGTTGCGCCGCACCTCCGGGTCCTCGGCCATCACCAGGACGTCGTCGAAGAAGCGATTGATAGCGGGGACAAGCTTCTCCAAGGCAGCGAGCAGCTCGTCCACGCTGCTCTCCCGGTCAAGGCCAGCGGCGTGCTCCAGGTAAGCCTCGTAGAGCTCCTGGCTCGCCCCGGCGTCCAGGTCATCCGGCCTTAGCTCGAGCCTCTCCCCCACGTCCCTCACGATGCGGCGGCAGCGGGCGTAGGCGTTGAGAATGCCCATCCAGCCCGGCCTTCCCACCCACTCCTGCAGGCGGGGGGCGGAGACGGCAGCCCAGTAGGGGTCATGGCCTCGCTCGGCCAGTACCGCGTCCACCACGTCATAGCGCAAACCTTGCTCCTGCAGGTGCACCCGCAGCCGCTGGCGCACGAAGTCCAGCGCTCTCTCCTGGACCTCAGCGCCAACTGCCACCGGTAGCTGCTCCCCGGCCAACTGAAAGGCCCGGCGCAGGTCCAGCCGCGCCCGCCACTGGATCAGGTTCTGGACCAGGCCGGAGGCCGCCCGCCGCAGGGCGTAGGGATCGGTGGAGCCAGTGGGTTCCAGGCCCACCGCCAGCAGCCCCACGATGCTGTCCAAGCGGTCGGCCACCCCCACCAGCAAGCCGATCCGGCTGGAGGGAGCGGGGTCGCCTGATCGCCTAGGCGAGTAGTGATCGGCAATGGCGTCCGCCACTTCCGTATCCTCACCCTGGCGCCGGGCGTAGATGCTGCCCATCACGCCCTGGAGCGACGTGAACTCGACCACCATGTGGGTGGCCAGATCCGCCTTGGCCAGCCGCGCCGCACGGGCGGCTCGCGGCACGTCCTCCTCCGACACTCCCAGCAGCGGCGCCAGGCGGGGCACCAGAGCCTCTATCCGGTGCGCCTTGTCCAGCATGGAGCCCAGCTGCTCTTGAAAGGTGAGAGTGCTCAGCCTGGGCAGGAAGTCCTCCAGCTTCCGCTTCTGGTCCTCCCGGAAGAAGTAGGCGGCATCGGCGAAGCGTGCCTGCAAGACAGCCTCGTATCCCTGGCGCACCAGTTCCTCGCCCTCGGGGCCTCCATTGCGCACCGCCACGAAACAGGGCAGAAGCTTCCCCCGTCCCTCAACAGCGAAGTAGCGCTGGTGCTTGCGCATCACCGTGGTGAGCACCTCGCGGGGGAGGGACAGGTATTCCTCAGGGAAGCCTCCCAGGATGGGGCTAGGCGCCTCCACCAGATCGGCCACCTCCGCCAGCAACTCGTCGTCGGGGACCAGCTGCCCCCCCACCGCCGCTGCCAGCTCACTGGAGCGACGAACAATTCTCTCGCGTCGCTCCTCATGCAACAGGATGATGCCGGCCTCCCTGAGAATCGCGGGATACGCGTCCGCCGAGGGCACCTTGAGCCGGTCTCCCTCCGCCGTGCGCAACGGACGTGTCTCCCGCCCGCTGCTAAGACCGGCGAAGGAGAAGGGCACCACTGCCTCCCCCAGCAGGGCCAGGAGCCAGCGGACCGGCCGGGAGAAGGCTACTCCGGAGCCGTCCCACCGCATGCTCTGCTGAAAGCGCAGCGAGCCGACCAGCTCCGGCAGAAGCCGCGCCAGCGCCACCGCCGCCGGCTCGCCCACCTTGCGCACCTCGGCCACCACGTATGACCCGCCGTCCATGTCGGCCACCTGAAGCGCCTCCACCGCCAGCCCGTGCCGGCGGGCGAAGCCTTCCGCTGCCCGCGTGGGGTTGCCCTTGGAGTCATAGGCGGCGCGAGTCGGGGGCCCCTTGACCAGAGACACCTCGTCGGCCTGAGTCGGAGCCAGGTCCTCCGCCAGAACCGCCAATCGCCGGGGGGTTCCTGCCACCGTCAAGGAGGAGTAGCCCAGCCGCTCCCGCTCCAGCAGTTCCGGCACCCGACGCCGGAGCTGATCCAGGGCGGCCTCCAGATCGCCGTGGGGTAGTTCCTCCGTGCCGATCTCCAGCACGAAGGGCTGTGGCCGATCCGAAGGCGCCGGCGGAGGAGCAGGTTCAGGGGCGCTCTGCGGGACCGCCCACGTGGCGTGCGCGGTCAGAGGGAAGCCCTCGCGCTCCCGCTGTTCCAGGTAGGCGGCCGCCACCCGACGGGCCAGCTCGCGCATGCGCGCGAAATAGCCGGCCCGCTCGGTCACGCCGATGGCGCCGCGAGCATCCAGGACGTTGAAGGTATGGCTGCACTTAAGCACGTAGTCGTGCGCCGGGATGACCAGGCCCCGCCTCAGGGCCGACTCAGCCTCCGCCTCGAATATGCGGTAGAGCTCTGTCAGGCGGCCGATGTCGGCTACCTCGAAGTTGTAGGTGCAGTGCTCCACCTCCTGCCGCTGGAGGATGTCGCCGTAAGTGATGTCCTCGTCCCAACGGATGTCCAGGAAGGTGGGCACCCCCTGGAGCAAGAGCATGATCCGCTCCAGCCCGTAGGTGATCTCCACCGAGACCGGGTCCAGCGTGAAGCCCCCAGCCTGCTGCATGTAGGTGTACTGGCTGATCTCTTGGCCGTCACACCAGACTTCCCAGCCTAGCCCCCAGGCTCCGAGCGCCGGGGCCTCCCAGTTGTCCTCCACGAAGCGAACGTCGTGGCGGCGCAGGTCCAGCCCAATGGCCTCCAGGCTGCGGAGGTACATCTCCTGCGGATCTCCGGGGTCCGGCTTGAGGATGACCTGGTACTGGTAGTACTGCTGCCACCGATTGGGATTCTCAGCATAGCGGCCGTCGGCAGGCCGGACGGAGGGCTCCACGTAGGCCACGCGCCAGGGCTCGGGCCCCAACACCCTCAGGAAGGTGGCGGGATTCATGGTGCCCGCTCCCACCTGCACGTTGTATGGCTGCCAGATGAGGCAGCCCTGACCGGCCCAGAAGCGCTCCAGGCGCATGATGATCTCTTGGAACCCTGGGCCGCGTTGACCCATATGATCTGTCACCTCGTAAGGGAGTGAAGCTGTGGTCAAGCCTCAGCCGGCAGGCTGTCCACCGCCTGGATGAACCGGCGCGATCGGGGCGGGCGTTCGGCAACGTACCGGATGTACTCCGCCATGAGGCTCTCCATCTCGTCGTGAAGGGCCGGCTTGAGGCGCAGGAGCTGGCAATCTGCGACTGTGCTCCGTTGAAGGAAGCGCAGCACCTTCTGCGCCGCCACGCTCACCCTCCGCCCCTGAGGCAGACCCGCTCCGCAGGAGGGGCAGTAGACGCCCCCGGAGGCGGCATCGAAGAGGTTGGTCTCCTCTTCTAGCCACCGGTCGCAGTGCAGGCAGCGGTACAGCTGGGGACGGTACCCCTCCAGGTCCAGCAGATGAAGCTCGAAATACCGCTGGATCAGGCGCGGATCCCCGCCCGCCTCCAGCCAGTCCAGCACCGCCACCAGGAGGTCGTAGACGCCGCGAGACTCCTGGCCCTCCCCGACGAAGGTATCCGCCAGTTCGGCCAGGTAGTGCGCTGCCGCCATCCGCGCCAGGTCCGAACCGATGTGAGGGAAGGCGCGCACCGTTTCGGCCTGGGACACTATGCCGAAGCTCCTCCCCCGGTGCACCAGTAGATCCACCTGGCGGAATAGGTCCACATGAGCCGCCTTGCGGCTGTTGATCTTGCGGGCACCCTTGGCGAGAAGCGTGACCTTTCCCCGGTCGGGGGTGAGCACAGTGATAAGGCGGTCTGCCTCGTCGAAGTCGCGGCGGCGCAGAACCACGCCAGTGGTGCGATAGAGCCGCGGTTCCGCCATCAGCCGCCTCTCGCCGTGTTGTACTTGGCGGGGCGCTGCCAGTTCTTGGCCATCTTCTGCTGGTAGATTGCCTCGGCATCTAACCCGAGAGCCGAGAGCAGATGCAGGACCCGGATCAGGGTATCTATCAGCTCCTCACCCACCTCCTCCATCGGTCGCCCCTTTTTGTACGCATCCGCCGCTTCGGAGACCTCGCTGTGGATGAGAGTCAACATCTCCCAGATGCGGTCGGGGGCGGAGGAAAAGCCTTTGGCATCGGTTAGAGCGCGCACTTCGGCCATCTTGTGGTTGAGACCACCGTATTCCATCGCGATCTCCAGGTAGGCGATTATAGCATCGCCACCCCCACGGGGCGAAGAGCCGCCACAGGGGCAAGGCGATCGCTCTTCGGCAGCGAACATCCCCGATGGGCAGCCCGCAGGCCCACGTGCGACCTTGCGGGGCAGGCGCTCCTGCCCCTGGGGGCGCTTCCTCGTCATTGGGAGCGCGCCACGCGCGCTGGGATGCACTCAGCCTGGGGCGGACGCCAGACATAAGAACGGTGCGGCAATGCCGCACCGTGGTACCCCTGGGGCGACTCGAACGCCCGCGCACGGCTCCGGAGGCCGCTGCTCTATCCACTGAGCTACAGGGGCACTGCTATGTGTACACACGTAATATAGCATCCCCCGCCGGCCCCAGCAAGCCGAAAGCCGACAGGGAGACACGGAGAGGGACATGAGCGGGGTCAGAGGCTGGGCTCCGCCGACGGCGAGAACGCGCTCGGGCCGAGCGAAGGGGCGCCCGTTCCCCTGTCTCCCCCTCTCCCCGTCCCCGCGTCTCCCCCTCTCCCCCTCCCAGCCAATCAGCCTGCAGAATGTAGCCGCAAGCCTCTCACGATAGTATAATAGCCGCTGCCGTCCCGGCGAGGGGCGGCGCGAACGGTGCGTGCGCCGGCCTGACGCGGACCGTCGGTCCCAGGCCGTTTGTTGCGCGCGCCCTGAGATTGCCGTTCGCCCTAGACGTCGTCGTAGGAGTGCATGCTGATGCCAAGCTGGCAATGGCAACCGTCCGATCACCACCGGGCGCTCGGTCGCATCATGACCGCCGCCCTGGAGGCAGTGGACCCCGAGAAGGCTGTCCTCAACAGCTTGCATCGCCAGGACGACACCTTGCACGTGGGCGGGCGAACCTACGACCTGAGCCAGACCGACCGGGTGCTGTTGGTGGGCGGCGGCAAGGCGGGCGCTCCCATGGCCAAGGCAGTGGCAACCGTGCTAGGCGACCGGCTCTCCTCTTGCATCGTGAACGTCAAGGAAGGCTACACCCTCGCTCCCGAAGAGTTTCAGGAGATGTCCCGCCACAGCGCCTGCCCCATCCGCTTCGTCGAGGCTGGCCATCCTACACCGAATCAGGCCGGGGTCGAGGGAGCCGAGCAAATGGCTGCCGCCCTCCAGGGCCTCACTGAGCGTGACCTGGTCATCTGCGTCATCTCTGGCGGGGGCTCCGCCCTCATGACCCTACCCGCCGAGGGGATCTCGCTGGGCGACATCCAGGCGCTGACCGAGCTCCTCCTGCGTAGCGGTGCTACCATCAACGAGATGAACGCCGTTCGTAAGCACCTCTCGCGTATCAAGGGCGGGGGGCTGGCCCGACTGGCTCAGCCAGCGCGGCTGATTGCCCTGCTGCTGTCGGACGTGGTTGGGAACCCACTAGACGTTATCGCTTCCGGTCCCACGGTCCCTGATACCACCACCTTCGAGGACGCCTGGCGCGTCCTGGAGCGGTACGACCTGCTGGATGAGGCCCCCCAGCCGGTGCTCAGCCGCCTGATGGCCGGCCGGGACGGGCACTTGCCCGAGACTCCCAAGCCCGGCGACCCCATCTTCGAACGAGTGCATACCCTCGTTGTGGGTAGCAACGACATCGCCGCTGCCCGAGCGGTGGAGCAGGCGCAGGAGGAAGGCCTGAACTCCCTCCTTCTCACCACGTACATCGAGGGCGAGGCTCGCGAGGTGGCCAAGGTGGCTGCCGCGCTGGCCAAGGAGATGGCCGTCAGCGATCGGCCTCTCTGCCGGCCCGCTTGCCTCGTCGCCGGAGGCGAGACCACCGTCACCATACGGGGACAGGGGAAGGGTGGACGAAACCAGGAGCTGGCGCTGGCTGCCGCCCTGGCCCTCGAGGGCTGGGAGGGCGTGCTCGTCGCCAGCCTGGCCACCGACGGGACCGACGGGCCTACCGACGCTGCCGGTGGCGTGGTGGATGGCGGCACGGTGGCCCGCGCCCGGGAGAAAGGCTTGGACGCTGCTGCCTACCTGCGAAACAACGACTCCTACCACTTCCTGCAGGCCACTGGCGAGCTCATCACCACCGGCCCCACCAACACCAACGTGAATGACTTACTCTTCATCCTGGCCTTCTGACGAGAGATCGGCCCATGTTTGAATCTGCTCTGTTAGAGGATGCGGAGGAACACCTCCAGCGCCTGGGCTCGGCCGACATAGTGATCGGCATCATCAGCTACCGTAACGCCCGCACCATCGGATCCGTGGTCAGGAGCGCGGCCCAGGCGGTGGCTCAGTACGACACGGGCACCAGGCCGGTGCTGGTCAATGTGGACGCCAACTCCTCCGACGGGACGGCCGCCGCCTTCATGCGAGCCCGCGTCGCCCCCGAGATACAGCGGTTCAGCACCGGCTACAACGGCCTCACCGGCATCGGCAGCGCCACCAGAGCCGTCTTCGAGATCGCCGCCCGCCTCCGGGCTACGGTGTGCGTAGTGCTGGACGCAGCCCTGGCCAGCGTGCGACCCCAGGACGTGCAGGCTCTCCTCGCTCCCATCCTGGAGAACCGGGCTCACCTGGTCTTGCCCATGCACCAGTGGAGCTACACCGACGCTTCCCTGGAAGATCTGATCGTCTATCCCATGGTGAGGGTGATGTACGGTCGTGACGCCCGACGGCCTCTGGCCGTCGGGTGGGCTGTGTCTGGGCGCCTGGCTCTAGCTTATGCCGACCAGGACGTGTGGGAGACGGACGCGGCCCGCAGTGGTATTGATGTCTGGTTGCTGGTGATGGCGTTGGCCAGCGACATACGCTTGGTCCAGGTCCCGCTGTGCCGCAAGACGCTGTCGCTGGTGTTCGGCACCACCGCCTACGAGCAGCGCTTCACCCATACAGTCAGTACGCTGCTGAGACACCTTGGGTCCCATCAGCGCGTGTGGCGGGCTGTCTCCAGCGCTTCGCCGCTCGACGCCGACGGGCCCCCTCCCCCGCCGGTGGCGCCGGACAACCGCCCCACGGAAGACTTCTGGCGTGGCCTCCGGCAGGGGTTCCGGACCTGGCGACGCCTGCTGAAGCGCATCCTGGTCCCGGAGCACTACTCGGCATTCGTCGAACTGGCCCGGGCTGATGCGCCGGAGCTTCTGCGCTTCGACCCGGAGCTCTGGGCGCGCATGGTTATGGACTTCGGCGTGTGCTTCAACAAAGCCGAGCTCGACCCGGACAAAGTGGCCGCTTCGCTCGCGGTGCCGTACTACGCCCGCTCTCTCTCGTTCTGGAACGAGCTCGATCGTCAGGGTCTTGGCGTCTACGAGGATCTGATCCAGGAGCAGGCCCTGGCATTCGAACGGCAGCGGGATTACCTCCGAGACCGCTGGGACAGCTACGTGGCCTGGGTGTCCGACACTCCGGTGCGCTAGAGCCCATAGCGCCATCTGGATCGTGACAGGCGAGCGGTATTGCTGCCCTCGCCCGTTCGCAGGAGATCAGTGAATGGAATCCGTCAGCGTGGAGGCCCGGCCCGCTGAGGCCGACGCCGTGGAGCAAGCCCACACCCACACCGTGGACGCGGTGCTAGCCGCACTCGGCAGCGATGCCAACCACGGACTGGGGGCCCAGGAGGCCGAGCGACGCCTGGAGCAGTACGGCCCCAATGAGCTGCGAGAAGCCCCCCGGCCCGGCTTCTGGCAGTTGCTCTTGCGCCAGTTCAAGAACTTCCTGGTCATCATCCTGGTGGTGGCCTGCCTCATCTCCCTGGCCCTGGGCGAGTACCTCGACGCCACCGCCATCCTGGCCATCGTCATTCTGAATGCCGCCCTGGGCGTAGTGCAGGAGTCCAGGGCCGAGGAAGCCCTCGCGGCCCTGAAGAAGATGGCCGCTCCCGAGGCTACCGTCATCCGGGACGGGCGACCCACGACCATCCCCGCCGTGCAACTGGTTCCCGGAGACGTGGTGCTGCTCGAGGCCGGGGACTTCATCCCCGCCGACGTGCGCCTCATCGAGGCGGTCAATCTGCGCGTGGACGAGGCCGCGCTCACCGGCGAGTCTCACGCCGTGGAGAAGGACGCTCGCGCCCTGGCGGAAGCGGACTCGGCCCTGGGAGACCGCCGCAACATGGCCTACCTCGGCACCACAGCCACTTACGGTCGCGGCCGTGCCGTGGTAGTGAGAACGGGCATGAACACCGAGATCGGCCGCATCGCCGAGATGATCCAGTCCTACGAGGAAGAGGCGACTCCCCTTCAGCGGCGGCTGGACCAGCTGGGCAAGTGGCTAGGTGTCGGGGCCCTGGCGGTGAGCGCCTTGGTCTTCCTCCTTGGCAGCCTGGGAGGCCAGGACGTACTAGAGATGTTCCTCGTCGCCGTCAGCCTCGCCATCGCCGCCGTCCCCGAGGGGCTGCCGGCCGTAGTCACCATATCGCTCGCCCTGGGGCTCCAGCGCATGGTGCGCCGTCACGCCCTGATCCGCAACCTTCCCGCCGTGGAGACGCTGGGCAGCGCCACTGCTATCTGCTCCGACAAGACAGGCACCCTCACTCAGAACGAGATGATGGTGGTGCGGCTCTACGTGGACGGGCAGGAAGTCGAAGTGACCGGCAAGGGCTACGAGCCCGTGGGGCGGTTCATCAGCGGCTCCGACCCCATTGACCCCAAGGAAGACGAACGGCTAACCCTTCTCCTCACCGGAGCCGCCCTCTGCAACGACTCCCAGCTCGAACGGGACGAGGGAGACTCTTCTTGGGCCATCTATGGCGATCCCACCGAAGCCGCCCTGGTGGTAGCGGCCGCCAAGGCCGGCTTGTGGAAGGAGGCTCTCTCCGAGGAGCACCGCCGCCTGGCGGAGGCTCCCTTCGACTCCGCCCGCAAGCGTATGGCTACGGTCCATCCCGATGGCCGCGAGGGCCGCTACGTGATCTACGTCAAGGGCGCCCCGGATATCCTCCTCGATCTCTCCACCCGCGTGCTCACCGCCGAGGGCCCGGCGGAACTGACCCCAGAGGGCAAGGAGCGCATACTCGAACACAACCACAAGATGGCCGCCCAGGCGCTCCGAGTGCTCGGCCTGGCCTATCGCGAGGTCGACAAGCTCCCCGACAACCCGACGCCCGACGAGTTGGAGCGGGATCTCGTGTTCGTCGGGCTCCTGGGCATGATAGACCCTCCACGGCCGGAGGTGCGCGAGGCCATCAGGGTGGCCAAACGGGCCGGCCTCAGCACGTACATGGTCACCGGCGACTACCTGGATACGGCGGTGGCCATTGCCAAGGATCTGGACCTGATCGAGGAAGGCGACCCGGTGCTGAGCGGGGCTGAGATCTCCCGCATCCCCGACGAGGAATTCGTCCGGGTGGCTCCGCAAGTCCGGGTGTACGCCCGCGTGTCGCCGGAGCACAAAGTAAGGCTGGTGGAAGCCCTGCGCCAGAACGGCCACGTGGTAGCGATGACCGGGGACGGGGTCAACGACGCCCCGGCAGTGAAGCGGGCCAATATCGGGGTGGCCATGGGCATCACCGGCACCGACGTAACCAAGCAGACCGCCGACATGGTGCTCACCGACGACAACTACGCCTCCATCGTGGCCGCCATCGAGGAAGGCCGCGTCATCTACTCCAACATCCGCAAGTTCGTCTACTACCTGCTGTCCTGCAACGTGGGTGAGATCCTCATCGTCTTTCTGGCCACCCTGCTCGGATGGCCGGTACCCCTCACGGCCATCCAGCTCCTGGTGCTTAACCTTCTTACCGACGGTGCGCCAGCCCTGGCTCTCGGCCTGGAGAAGGGCGATCCCGACATCATGGACCGACCCCCGCGCCGAGTGGACGAGCCCATCCTCAACCAGGAGATGCGCGTGGGCATAGGAGTGCAGGCGATCGCCATCGGGGCGGCGACGCTCACCGCCTACCGCCTCGGCATGCACTGGTTCCCCGACGACATCGGCATGGCTAGGGCCATGGGCTTCGCCACTCTGACTCTGAGCGAGCTGTTCCGAGCCTACACCGCTCGATCGGAGTACTACTCGGTGTTCCGGATCGGCTTCTTCAGCAACAAGTACATGCAGTACGCCGTGCTGGTGTCCCTGGGGATCCTGGCCCTCATGTTCTACGTTCCCCCTCTCCACGAGGTCTTCGACACCCGCGCCCTCACCCTGGGGCACTGGCTGGACATATTGCCCTTGGCCTTGATCCCGTCGGTCGCCGCGGAGGCCACCAAGGCCCTGCTGCTCCGCCAACTGCGGAACCGGCGGGTGGGAATGGAACGCTGATGCCGCTGGCACCGCGCTAATCGCCGCTCAGCCGTTGACATTGTCTCTCTCTGATCAGCGTATATTAGCGGCTGATCTGCGTCATCAGCGTTCTACCTTCGCTGGCTGTCCTCAAGTCAGCCCGGACCTCTGCCGATACGTAGGTGACGCAGGGGGAGGGGCTCTCGTGCGGGATTCGACCACACACCGGACAGGGTTTGGCAATGGCACCTGGTATCTGGCCCAGGCAGCCGACGGCGCCTGGCGCATGCACGCGCGGTCGGAGGCGGAGCTCGCCCCTCTGCGCGTTCTGGCCGAGCTATCGGGCTATCCGGCCGTAGTTACCAGCAACGGCAACTTGTTTCATCTGGGCATGCCCGCGGCCCGCCTGGTGAACCTGCGCAGTAACTGACGCCCCGCACCTGGCACCGATGGGTTGGGTCCGCCGTCGTTACCGCCTCCCGAGGCCACGCCGCAGCGCCGCACGCGCCGCGTGGTAGCCGCACATGCCGTGTACTCCCCCTCCGGGGGGAGTGGAGGAAGAGCACAGATACAGCCACGGGGCTGAGGTCGCGTACGGTACCGCCGCCACCACCGGCCGGAAGAAGAGCTGTCGCAAGTCCTGAATGCCGCCATTGATGTCGCCCCCGACGTAGTTGGGGTTGTGCTCCTCGAGCGCCTTGGGCGGCAAGACGTGGCGCGCCAGCACACAGTCCCGGAAGCCAGGAGCGAAGCGCTCGATCTGGCTCTCGATCCGTTCGGTGACGTCCATCTCCGAGGCGTTGGGCACGTGGCAGTAGGCCCACAGGGTGTGCTTTCCCTCGGGCGCCCGGCCAGGGTCGCACAGGCTCTGCTGGCACACGATCACGTAAGGTCGTTCCGGGTGCTCGCCCCGGTTCACCGCCTCCACGGATCGAGCGATCTCCTCCAGGCTGCCCCCCAGATGCAGCGACACGGCCCGGCGGCAAGCCTCTGCCCGCCAGGGCACCGGCTCCGACAGAGCCCAATCCATTTTGAACACCCCCGGCCCGTATCGGAAACGCTCCAGCCGGCGGCGGTAGTCCGCGGCCAGCGTGCCGTCATCCATCTGCAGCAGTTGCCGAGGCGTCACGTCGAGCAGCACCAACTGAGCCGTCCCAAGCTCCCCCAGAGAGCGAACCGGGCGGCCGGCCTCGATTCGGCCCCCGAGAGACCTGAGCTCCAGGGCGAGAGCCTCCGCCAACGACTGCGATCCGCCCCGCGCCACGGGAAAACCCACCGAGTGAGCGGCCATGGCCAGCACCAGCCCATACGCGGCACTTGGGGGACGGTGCAGGGGCACCATGGCGTGGGCCGCCAGCCCGGCGAACAGCGCCTGCGCCCGCGGCCCCCGGAACCACTCCCGGGCCAGGGACGCGGCCGGGCGGACGGCGTGCCAGCCAAAGCGCGCCATACCTGTCGGTCGCCGGGGCAGTCGCAGGGGCGCTAGCACGTCCTCCGCCAGCGCCGGCCACGCCCTCACCAGGGGAGCCAGTAGCCGCAGGTAAGCCGGCCCATCACCGCCTAGCCAGGCCGCCGTCTCCTCCAGCGAGCGCGACAGGACCGCTGCCGAGCCATCGTCGAAAGGATGGGCCAGGGCCAGATCGGGCTGCACCCACTGCAACCCGTGAGCTTCCAGGTCCAGCGCACGAAACAACGGAGAGCTCAACGCCAGAGGGTGAACGGCAGAGCATACGTCGTGCCGGAAGCCAGGCAGCGTCAGCTCCGCCGTGCGCATGCCTCCGCCGATGGTCTCGGCGCCCTCCAGGACCTCCACCGCCAGACCCGCCTGGGCCAGCACTATCCCCGCCGCCAGGCCGTTCGGCCCTGAGCCCACCACGACGGCATCTGGCGGTGACCCTCTCGTCATGCGCTGCGCCGCGCCCGACGGAGTGCCGTCGCAGCCAAGTACAGCCCCGACCAGATGCCGCTGTTGAACAGCAGGTTGCCGGCGTGGCGCCAATGCAGCGCAGGGTCCACCACTGCGGCCGATACCTCCGGCCAGGCCCGCACCCCGAAGTGCTCGCTCAGCACCTTCAGGGTGTGCAGCCAGTGGCGGTCTTCCTGGCGGTAGCCGCCAGTACGCATGACGACCTCCCATAGCGGGTCGCTGGCCCTCACGGCCACCTCCACCTGAGCCACTGTCGTCCCTTCCTCGCGGATGGCGCTGAAAGCGATCAGGCCACAGAACATGTGGCCCCGAACCGGGATGAAAACGAAGGACTCCGGCCCCGAGTAGACCACCTGCACGCCGGTGATCAGACGCAGCCCGAGCGGCCCGCCCAGCGTTATCACCCCCACCGCGCCCGGCACCAGCCCCTCGGGCCCAGTGTCCATCCGATTCCCCGGGGGCCAAAACTGGCCAAACCGTTCCCTCCACCCGGAAATCACGTCCTCAGGCGTCGCCTCCGACCCCTCCAGGCGCACCCGATAGGTCTTGTGCCACATGCGTCCGAATCCCTCGGCCGGCCCGCAGGTGGTCTGGCCCTCGACGTTGATGCGCGGAACATCCGCCTCCGCGGTGACGTGCAGCCGCCCAAAGGACTGCGCCCAGCCTCCATGTTTCCCGGCGCTGGCGACCCAACCGGCCGCTGCTATCCCTGTGGCGGCTCCGCCTCGATCAGCCGCCGACGGAGACATAAGGGCAACAGCCTCGGCTTCATCGGCGCATACTGGCAGCGCGGTCGGCGGCCAGACGACGCGAAAGGCTTCCACAGCCTCGGGAGGCAGCCCCGTCACTCCTAAGCGGAGACCCTCGCGCTCGGCACCAGCTTGGGCTACAGCCAGTGGGATCAGAACGGCGCCGGAGAGCCGCTCGACGGCAGAGAAGTCTAGCACTAGAGACTTAGCCCCGGTCTCCCGGCCGGCAGCGCGGACGGCCTCCACCAGTGCTTCGCCCGATGCCGGCCCTAACTCACCCCTGAGGCGCACGACGGCAACCTCCGGGTGCACCCGGCTCGTACTGGCCACGATGTCGCTAACGCTCATGCCCACTCCTCGGCCGCCCGCGCGCTGTCCCCAGCCCGGCACGGGCCGCCTGATTCTCTGAAGGACTTACTGTGGGCAATGCTAGAAGGGGATGCTGGCAGCGTCAACCCGACCTCGCATAGGACGCTGATGCCGCTGGTACGCCGCGCTGGTACTCGCTGATCTTCTCTGCATTATCTCTCGGTTGGTCAGCGTGCGTCAGCGTAGGATCATCGGCATGGGCGTCCCATCAATCCCACGGCCAGGGTTGAGCGTTGAAGTGGATCCAGGGCCCCAGGTGCATCAGGGACACCGCGGCGATGAGCACGGTGGCCTGCTCCCGCTCGCGGGGTTCCAGGTACCGGTTCACTAGATACACCGCCAGCGCAGTGAGAGGGAAAGAGGCAGGGGCGAACAGGTCCCAGTCTCGTCTCCCGCCGTAGTCGGGATTCCACACGAAGGTGAGGAGCAAGTACGCGCCGGCAGCCAGGATGAGAAATCGGAACCATGGCTCTTTCCACCTGACCGATCGGCGCCGCAGCACCAGTACCCCTGTCACGGTCGCCAGGCCGAAAGGTGCCACCAGGATCTGCTGGTTAAGAATGTCGCGCAGGTGAGCCCAAGAGAACATGGTGTAGTGCTGCCAGCGAGTCTCTGTCCGGAACAAGGGGACGAACCAGCTGGCGTCGCCACCTCCCGGGAAGTCGTGAGTGAGCAGGGCCTGTATGCCGTGGCCGCCTGCGGTCATGATGCTCAGCACCAGGAGCGCCATCACCAGCATGGGGCCGCCCGCCTCCAGGGCCAGGCGCTCGGGTGAAAGGCCGCGGGCCCGGTAACCGTGCCAAACCAGGTACGCCAGGGCCAGAAGCAGCGGCAGGGTGGACAGTGACAGCGAGTGGGTGAAAGCCAGCACTGCTGCCGCCGGCCACAGGGCACCATTGCCAGACAGGAACCGCAGGCCCAGGACCAGGAAGCCCAGTATGCCTACCGGGAGGATAGTGTAGCTCTCTACGTAGCCGAAGAAGAGCTGCAGACTACCCAGGGTCAGGAAGAACGTCAGGGCCGTGGCCTTCTCGGACGAGGTTTCACCCCAGTAGGGAAGGGACTCGAGGAGTAGGTAGACGTAGGCCACCCCGGCCAGGCAAGAGATCAGAGCGTAGGTGTGCTCCACGTCCCAGCCCCAGGCCGCATTCAGGAGACTCCAGAGCTTGGCGTGCAGGAAGAGGTCGAGGGGCGACTGCCAGTTGTAGGTCAGGCGGACCTCGGGATGTGAGATGGCGTGAGCGAAGATGTAGGCGTCGCCCCAGCGCAGATGCTGCAGACGCGCCACCCAGAACAGAGGGAAGAACATAACCGCTGCGCAGACCCGGAGCCGCAACCGACTGCCAGGGCTGCCGGCCAACCTGTCCTGGATCCTCAGCAGCCGGCGCCCCAGCCCTTCGACCTGGCGCCACGCTGCCCCGGCCAGCGGACTCAGGGAAAGGACCGCCACCGCAGCCACACCAATCCTGACCGGGCCAGGGAGAAAAGCAAACCCGCCCGCCCCCCAGGCGTGCTCCACGTCTAGCCACGGCGATGCCAGGTGGAATGCGATGATCAGCAGGCCGTAGATCCTCAGATAGTGGACCACCGTCCCGTCCGCAGTCTCGTCGCGCGGCTTCGGCCGGGCGGCGACGGAGCCGCCCGCTATTGGCTGTCCCTCTCCGGTAGCCGGCTCAGCGCCCGTAGCAGCTCTGTCAGAAGTCCCGTGGCTTGCTCCAGGTCATCCACCCGGATGTACTCGTCCTTGGCGTGTGAGTTGCCCATGCCCACGCTCACGTTCACGCACACCATGCCCTGCGCGTTGAAGACATTGGCATCGCTTCCGCCACCGCCTTTGACGGTAGCCGCCTCTAGTCCCATCCTCTCAGCCACCCGTAGGAACGTGGTGACGAGCGGATCATCCTCAGGAATGGAGAAGCCGGAGTAGGACCGCTGCACCTCCACCTCCGCCCGCCCTCCGCCTTCAGTGGCCGCCTGTTCCAGCGCCCCCTTCATGGCAGCTACCTGTCGTTGCAGCTTCTCCTCCGAGTGGCTGCGAGCCTCTCCCCGCAACTCGACCAAGTCCGGCACCACGTTAGTGGCCTGCCCGCCTCTTATGATCCCGATGTTGGCCGTGGTCTCATCGTCCAAGCGACCGAGCCTCATGGCCGTGATGCCCCGAGCCGCCAGCACGATGGCGTTCACTCCCCGCTCCGGAGCCGACCCAGCGTGCGCAGCCACCCCATGGATCCGCGCCGCCAACTTCACCTGCGAGGGAGCTGCCGTCACTACGCTGCCCACGGAGCCCCCTGCGTCCAGCACCAATCCTCGCCGGGCCCGCAGCTCCGCCAGATTGAGGGCCTTGGCACCCAGGAGCCCGCCTTCTTCGTGCACCGTAAACACGATGTCCAGCGGTGGCCTGGGCCCGGCGCGCTTGATGGCCTCCAGGATGGTCGCGATGCCGGCCTTGTCGTCCGCACCCAGGATGGTAGTGCCATCGCTGCGGAAGCAGCCGTCCTCCTCCACGATCACCAGGTCCTCGGTGGGCTCCACGGTGTCCATGTGGGCGCAGAGTAGAAGCGGCTCCCCCTCCCCATCGGCGCGGGCGATGACGTTCCCGGCCCCATCTCGTCGCACCTCCAAGCCCATCATCTCCAGCTCTGCAACCAGGTGCCGGGCCAGAGCTTCCTCTTTCCCGGACGGGCTGCTGATGCGCAGAAGCTCCCGGAAGGTCTCCAGCAGTCGCTCGCGGCCAGGCGCACACATCCCCCCACGGTCCATGGACACCAACCTTTCGCTGTCGGCAGCGCCCGATGCGGTGGCGGCGCCGCTGTCATCTTATCCTGCACTATTGGCAGGTAATCCTTGGCTTTATTGCGTATTTCCGCGCGTAGTAGGGTGCTTCATGGCACATATGGCGCACGTCGACCGGGAAAGCAGGCACGGTGCGACCTCGCAGGGACTCCGCTCGGCGAGACGTCGCCCCCTGCCCCGGCGGGAGGACCTTCCATGGCAGACAGGGCGCACCTCGGCCCCGCGCACCCTGTCCAGGCATGCCTACGGGAGCGCCACCCGTCCTCAACCTCCCGGACACGGCCGTCAGTCCCATAGGAGCCGGCCCATCTCGTCGAAGGCTCGGCGCGCCCTCCTCAACCGCCAGCCGGTGGCCAGAGTGAGCACTCCAACCACAATCAGAAACGTCGCCACCAGGATGGCTAGCAGCTCAGGGAACAACACAATCAGTATCCCTAGCAAAACCAGCGATGCTCCTTGGGTCAGGTAAAGCCACGACAGATCGCGGAGATCACGCGAGAACCGCGCCACCGGGCCACTTCCATACGAGAGCCTCATAGTCCCTACCTCACTCAGCGCTCATGAGCGCTCACGTCAAGTGCCGCATGTGCCCGCCTCAACTGCTCCTCCAGCGCCGCCAGGCCGGTGCCCCCCAACGCGCTCCGGGCCTCCACCGACCGCTCCCACGAGAAGACGTCCCGCACGTCCGCCCCGACCAGCGGTGAGAGACTGGCCCACTCCTCCTGGCCCAGCCGGCTAAGGTCCTTGCCTCGCTCCTCCGTCAGCCGCACCGCCCTGCCCACCACCTCGTGGGCCTGCCGGAAAGGCATCCCCTTGGCTACCAAGTAGTCGGCCAGGTCGGTGGCCAGCATGGCCTCGTCCAGCGCCGCTCGCATCCGATCGGGGCAGACCTCCAGCGTCTCCAGCACCCCCGTTGCCACCGGCACGGTCAGGGCCAGGTTGTCCATGGCATCGAACAGCGCCTCCTTATCCTCTTGCAGGTCCTTGTTGTAGGTGGAAGGCAGTCCCTTGAGGGTGGTGAGCAAGCCAGTGAGGTGGCCGATCATCCGCCCCGCCTTGCCCCGAATCAGCTCTAGCGAGTCGGGGTTGCGCTTCTGCGGCATCAGGCTGGATCCGGTGGAGTAGGCATCGGCCACGCGCACGAACCCGAACTCAGCCGAGGACCAGATGATCACGTCCTCGGCCATCTGGCTCAGGTGCACCGACAGAATGGCAGCCCAGCTCAAAGCCTCCACCACGAAGTCGCGGTCCCGCACGGCGTCCATGCTGTTCTCCGAGGGGCGGGCGAACCCCAGGTCACTCGCCAGAGCTTCACGGTCCAGCCGCAGGGGGGTACCCGCCAGGGCTCCGCTTCCTAGGGGCATAACCTCGGCCCGCGCTCGGCAGTCGTTCAGCCGCTCCATATCCCTCTGCCAGGCCCAGAACCACGACAACACCCAATGGCTGAACCGCACTGGCTGGGCCCGCTGCATGTGGGTATACCCAGGCATGATGACCGCCCGGTTCCGCTCGGCCAGGTCGAGGCTGGCCCTCTGCAGCCGATGCAGCTCTTGGCTGCGCTCGTCCAGCTGCCGACGCAGGTAGAGACGCAGGTCAGTGGCCACCTGGTCATTGCGGCTGCGCCCGGTGTGGAGCTTACCCGCTATCGGCCCGGCTAGCTCGCGCAGTCGCCGCTCCACCGCGGTGTGGATATCCTCATCCCCAGGCCGCTCGACGAAGGTACCCTGCTCAAACTCCGTCAGAACCTGCCGCAGACCCCTTTCGATGCTGACCCGCTCCGCATCCGACAGCACCCCCGCCTGCTCCAAGGCCCGGGCATAGGCCAGGCTACCCTCGATGTCCTCGCGGTAGAGCCGGCGGTCGAAGGGGAAGGAAGCATTGAACCGCTCCATCAACTCGTCCACGTCCCCTGTGAACCTTCCCCCCCACAGCTTGGTCATGCCGCCTCCCGCTTTGGCCGCCCTCACGCGGGCTGGAACGACCAGCGGTCCACCCGCTGCCGGCGGCCGCCCTGCTGCAGCGAGGCCTCCGCTGCCAGGGTGGTAGTGACGGTCTGTAGTGCGTCCGCGTAAGTGGACAGCAGCCCCGAAGGGTCCCCAGAGCGGACTGCGCCGATGAAGGCCTCGTCCTCCAGCTTCAGGGCTGGGTCGCGGGCTGGGTACTCGGTGGTGCGGTCGGGCTCGGTCACCCGCAGGGCGGAGGTGCTGAAGACAGCAGCCCGGTTGCGCCCGATGAGCGTGAGGTCCGACCCCAGCCCCCGGTCCAGGATGCAGGTCTGAGCGAAGTTCCCCACCGCCCCGCTGGCGAAGCGAACGTTGGCCACGCTGGCATCGTCGAGGGTATACCCTTCCACATCGTGGACGTGCCCGCTCGAGGCGTAGGCCGTCACCTCAGTTATGTCGCCCACCAAGTAACGGGAGAGGTCGAACAGGTGGGTGACCTGTTCCACGATCTGCCCGCCCGACAGGTCCTTCACCTTCCACCACGGAGCCATCCAGATGCCGCCCAGCCACCGGCCCAGGACCTGGGCGATCTCTGAGGCAGGGAGCATCTCTCTGACCCGGCGGGTGGTATCGGCGTAGCGCCAGTGGTAGCCACAGCAGGCGACGGCGCCTCGCCGCTCGATCTCCGCGGCCACCCTGCGGCCCAGCTCGAGGTCCAGAGTGACGGGCTTCTCCACGAACAGGGCCGCCCCTGAGGCCAGCACGTCCAGCTCCTGGCCGCTGTGGGCGAAGGGCGGGATGCACACGTACACGGCATCCAGCTTCTGATCGTCCAGCATCTGCCGGTGATCAGCGTACGTCTGTCCTCCGAAGCGGCGCTGGGCCTTCTCCAGCGCCGCCGGCGACAGGTCGCATAGCGCCACGATCTCCACCCCCTCCATGGCCGCCAGGTTCTCCAGGTGCGAGGCGGCTATCAGTCCGACTCCGATGAATCCGAT
>JABLXR010000052.1 GCA_013178015.1 Anaerolineae bacterium | reverse complement strand
CGGGCGGCTTAGGATGCCTCGGGCCGCGGGGCCTCCTCCGGCTCGACCGGCGTCGGCCCGGCTGGTTCGGCCTCGGTCTCTACCTGGGCCTGGTCCTCAGCGGCTGCAGGTTCTGGCTGAGCCTGGGACTCGGGCTCCGCCGCCTCGGCTGTAGGCTCCGCTTGCCGCAGACCCTGACGGGTGACCAAGAGGCGATTCACCGTCTCGCTGCACTGTGCTCCCTGACTCTGCCAGTACTCGAGGCGCTCCTCCTGCACCTCGATGACAGGCGGGTCGGTGAGCGGGTTGTAGTAGCCTATGACCTCGACGAATCGGCCATCCCGCGGCGAGCGGCTGTCGGCGACGACGATGCGATAGGCGGGCCTGCCTTTGGCGCCGACCCGGCGCAACCGAATTCTCAGCATGTAACTACCCCTCTCCTTTGTCTCATCGGAGGTACACCGGCGACACCCTGTGGAGTCTGGCTCAGGGCAGCCGACTCTAGCGGAAGAGCGACATAATGCCCCGGGAACGGCTGCGAGTGAAGAGCTTCATCATCTTCTGAGCCTGACGGAACTGCTGCAGCAGAGCGTTCACGTCCTGCACCGAGGTGCCGCTCCCTCGAGCGATGCGCCGCTTCCGGCTGCCGTCGATGATCTGCGGGTTGCGCCGTTCCTCCCGAGTCATGCTGCTGATGATAGCCTCGACTCGGCGCATCTCGCGATCGGTATCTTCAGTGGCCAACTGCTGGCTGATGGCTCCGAACCCTGGAAGCATCTCGAGAATCTGGGTCAGCGGCCCCATTCTCTTGAGCTGATGAAGCTGCTCCTGGAAATCCTCTAGGTTGAAGGACGCGGTTCGGAGTTTCTGCTCCATCTCGGCGGCGCGCTCGCGGTCGAAGCTCCGCTCCGCCTTCTCGATGAGCGAGAGAAGGTCGCCCATGCCCAGAATGCGCGAAGCCAGCCGGTCCGGGTGGAAGGGCTCGAGGGCATCGGTGCGCTCGCCGGTGCCCAGGAACTTGATGGGGACGCCGGTGACCTCCCTCACTGAGATGGCCGCGCCTCCGCGGGCGTCGCCGTCCATCTTGGTCAGGATCAGCCCGGTCAGGGGGACGGCGCTGTGGAACTCCTCCGCCACCTTCACCGCGTCCTGGCCTGTCATGGCATCTGCCACCAGAAGCACCTCGCTGGGCTCGGTGGCGGCGCGCACAGCCTTGAGCTCTTCCATCATCCGCTCATCTATGTGGAGGCGCCCGGCGGTGTCCAGAATCACCACGGAGTTGCCTTTGCGTCGAGCCTCGGCCAGGGCATCGCGGGCGATCTTGACCGGAGCTTCACCGGCAGTGCCGGTGTAGACGGGAACGCCTACTTGCTGGCCCAGAACGACCAACTGCTGCACCGCCGCCGGGCGATAGACATCCGCCGCCACCAGAAGGGGCTTGTGCCCCTCGCCCCGCAGACGCACGGCCAGCTTGGCGGCT
The DNA here is from genome assembly GCA_013178015.1 of Anaerolineae bacterium. Lineage (NCBI taxonomy): Bacteria > Bacillati > Chloroflexota > Anaerolineae > Anaerolineae bacterium. The sequence continues at coordinate 24,728 of JABLXR010000052.1, read as the reverse complement.
GTCGTGGTCTTGCCTGAGCCCTGCAGGCCGGCCAGCATGATCACGTGTGGCGCCGGCCCACCCAGGTCGAGCGGTGCGCTCTCGCCGAGGGTCTTGATCAGCTCCTCGTGAACGATCTTCACTACCTGCTGGGCGGGGCTCAAGCTCTTGGCAACCTCGGCGCCGACGGCACGCTCCTTGACGCGGCCCACCAGGTCCCGCACGACGCGGTAGTTGACGTCCGCTTCGAGCAAGGCCAGACGCACGTCGCGCATGGCGGCATTGACGTCGGCCTCGGTGACCACCCCGCGCCGCTGCAGCTTGTCGAAGGTCTCTTGCAGCTTTTCGGTCAGACTCTCGAACACAACCCAAACTCCAAGAAGCGCCGTTCATTGAACGGCGCAACGACTTATTCTACCGGACCGGCAGGGCAGGGGCAAACGGGAGGGGAGAGGGGGAGAGGGGGAGACGGGGAGACAGGGAGATGCGGAGACGAGACTCATCCTGTTCGGGCGAGAGCTTCCTGCACACGTAGGACGACCTGACGCACATCCGCCTGTCTCCCCCTCTCTGCGTCTCCGCGTCACCCCCTCTCCTTCGCGTCAGCGCGCGGTCTGGTCGAGGGCGCCGCGCAGTGCATCCAGAAAGGCGCCGAAGCGATCGGCGGTGGCGCTGACCTGGTCGAGGTCCGTTCTCAAGGCGCCAATGTCTTCCGTCAAGGCCTGCACCTGGGACATGGTTTCCTCCACCTGGTCCCGCAAGCCCTCCACCTCCGCCACCCGCACGCCGAGGTCCGCGAGGTCACTGTCCAGGTCGTGCAGTGCCCCGCTGACTTCCTGGATCTGGACCTCGACGTTCCCTAGCCTGGCAGCCGTTAGCTCCAGCCTGGCGCTGAGGGCCTCGGCTTCACCCTCGAGGGCGTCCAGCCGGCCAGTGAAATCGCGCTCCAGTTGGTCGCGCGACACGTAGTAGAGGGTGTTGTTGAGGGTGAGGAGGGAGGCCAGGCTGAGCACCGCCCCCAAGATACCGCTCAGCAACACCAGGAGGAGCAGGCGGCCCAGGCCGAGATATGTAGCTGAGCTGCGGCTCTGGGGCGGTGCTCCGCTGCCTTCGGCGGTCGGGTCGGCCTCGCCGAAGAGGATGGCGGAGCTCACCCCGCCATAGCTGCGCGGCCATTCCTCCTCGTCATCGAAAAGCGGCTCGATCCTGGGCGGGGCGAGAGGTTCGGCCTCAGGGACAGGCTGGGCTTCTTCCCGCCTGGCGCGCTCCTCAAGCTCCGCGCGCCGGCTGTCCTGGCCCGTGGTCTCCGGCGGCGTTGCTGACGGATGGAGCTCGGGAACAGATGTGGCCGGCTCCTCGGTATCCTGGTCCATGGAGAGGTCTTCCTGCGCGGGGCCAGGCGGCTCCGGCTCAGAAGCCGGCTCCAGTGAAGCCGGCGCGGCGTCGCAGGGCAGGGTGGGCGAGAGAGGGGCAACCGTCAGGTGTGGGCGCAGCCGATCGAGCAGACCGGGAGTGATGCCCTCCACCTGCAGCAGCTCATTCAGGTCGGCAAGCCGTCCCCGACGCTGGCGGAACTCGATGACCTTCCGGGCCAGCGCCGGCCCTACTCCTGGGACCGAGCAGAGCTGGTCGAATGTGGCGGTGTTGAGCTCGACAGGGCCACTGGCGACCATATGTCCTCCTGAGTACCGAACGCGGCTGCTCGGCGTGTGTGCATGCCAGGTCCTGCGCTGGCTGGGAACCAGGCCATGTCGCCGGCAGGCCTCAGCCTGGCCGGAGATGGGGCGGACGGGCGCGGTTGCCTGCCCCGGTGGCGGAGTGCCCAACCTTCACACGCAAACTGCGAGAGCGGCGAGCCCCTAGGATGCACGGCAGGGAAGGGAAGGCGGTCAGTGCACCAGGCTAATGCAGTGATTGCAGGCGCGGGTGAGCGACTCAAGTATAGCATTCGCATCTGGTGCCTGCCACAGGAGTCAGGGACTGGCAGAGGCGAGAACGGGCATGTAGACGAAGAAGTCCGAAGTGACGGGAGGCGGCGTCTCCTCCGGCACGGCCGCAATGGTGACGGCTTGCTGCCACTCCCGGCAGCCCACCCATGGGTTCTGGGCAGCCGCCCGGACTCGGAGCGCATGGGTTGCGCCGCTGAGCCCGGCCAGGGTAGCGGTGAATTCTTCGACGGGGCTGTCGAACTCGCCGTCTGCAGCTGGAACACCGACCCACGGCCCTTCATCTAGCCTCCATTCCACTGCCACCACCGGCCCGGCCCCCTCCGGGGCGGTGGCCACCCCGGTGACGGTGGCTTGGGCCTCCCGGTCGGCGACAGACACGGCCGCCTCAATGGCGACATCGGGCAGGGGATCGGGACCGCTGTCCCCGTGGAAGGAGCTGGAGGTAGTGGCTCGGATGGACTGAGTGTTCTCGGCTCTGACGTCTATGGTCCAGGAGCCTGGGGGAGCAGGTGGTAGCAGGTGATCGAGCACCTCGTCGCCGGAATCATAGGCCCCATCGGCGGGAGGCAGCGGGCGCCAGACGCCGCCGTTCACCCGGTACACCGCTTCCGAGATGCGATTGATGCTGAAGGGAGGCCGCAGAGGGCTGGGGTAGGGCACGTCCACGGCGGAGCCGCTCAGCCGTACGCCTTCTCTCCCCACCGAGGCATCAGCCTGAACCTGCACCGTCGTGTCTACCGGATCCAGGACGCCATCACCGTCGAGGTCGCGCCAACCCACCTGGCCGGCGGTGAAAGGACAGAGTTGCTGCAGCAAGTAGGGGGTGATGCCGCCTCGCATGATGCAGCCCATGTCGGTCACGCCACCGACTTCCGCGTTGCCGTTCTCTACCCCCAGGTAGCCCGACTGCGCCGTTGCGGGCACGTTGGCTGCGGCGTACTCATCCAGGGCACCGAAGAGATGCCCCATTTCGTGCGCTACGACGGCGGCCATGTGCTCGGGCCCATAGCCGTTGTTTCCGTATGTGACGACCATGTAAGGCCCGTGGATGTAGGCATAGGCGAAGTAGTAGTCGGCGAAGCGGTTGTCGAAGTCGTTCAGGCTGTCCACCACGAAGATGGTGAAGACCCAATCGGCGTTGTAGCGCTCTCGGGTGGCGCGGTTGAGGAGGCGCACCGCGGTGATGTAGGAGGAGTGCTTGAAGCCTAGTCTCTCCATTGCCTGAGAGATCCAGAGACGGTCCTCATAGTGAGGCCGGGCAATGGGTTCATAGGATACCCTGACAGGCTTCGACCAGTGGTCCTGATAGACGAACTGCAGCTCCGCCCTCGGTTCGAGGGCTTGCCACCAACTGGTCGCCTGTACCACCTGCTGGAACACAAGCTGCTGGCGCTCTGCGGTCCAGTTCTCTGTGCTAGGATCCATGGAACCGTCGCTCTCTATCAGAACCACGTTCACCGCCACTCTTCCGACGAGGTACTCGCTTTGCTGGTAGAGGGAGGGGTCGAGAGCCTGAGAGGCAATCTGCCCCAGATCCGGCGCCGGCCGGGCGTCGCCGGGCGGTGCTGGGAGGTCGGCACGATCGGGCGGGCGAGGCGAGGTCCGCAGAGCAGCCCAGACCTCGGCGGCTCGGCGAGCTCCTGGGCGCAGGGAGGCCAGCAGCGCCGCAGGCACGTCCTCCGAGGTGCTATACAGGGCCCATCCTTCGGAAGCGACCTCCTCCGCCAGTGGCGCTTCCATTCGGGTAATTACGGCATCAGGGGGGAACTCGTGTAGGACGCGCGCGCCGGCGAGTGCTAGGGCCTCTGTCAGCCGGTCATATTCCCCCTCGGGGGCGAGAAGGAAGACGGCTGTTGTCGCGTCATGGTGCCGAGAGTCGGCCGCCGCCAGGAGGGCGGTAAGGGCGGGAGCGAAGAGGGCGCAGACGGCTACTAGCACCCAGACGAAGGCGCGGTGCGTAATTGTCTGCTGCGACATGCCCCCCATTCCCCTCGACGGGCGGCGTGCCCAGTCGGCGGTGATGGGGGTTAATCGGCAACTGCTGAGCGATCTCAATGGTATATTGGTACTGCAGAGGTACCTTTCATGCGGGGAGGCGCCCACGTATAATGCTCAGAGCCCAGTCCGGACGAGCACGCGCACCAGCAGAGGCGCTATCGTTGCTGGGCGACGAGGAGCGCAACTTGCCCGCTGTGACGGTGATGGCCGACGACCTGACGGGCGCCCTGGACACAGTAGTGAAGTTCGCCGGGACCGGGCGACGAGTAAGCGTCGTCTGGCGCCCGCGGGCGGCCGCCGGAGACGTCCTGGCTCTTGACACCGAGACCCGCGATCTTGCCCCGCAGGAGGCGACGGCGGCCCTGTCGGCGTGGGTGCCGCTGGTCCAGGGGTTGCTGTACAAGAAGATGGATTCCACCCTGCGGGGTCCGTTTGCGGCCGAAGCTTGCGCCCTGGTGCGGGCCAAGCGCATGAAGGGAGCCCTTTACGCCCCCGCCTTCCCCAGTGCCGGACGGACGGTGATCGAAGGCAGACTGCTGCTCGAAGGGGTACCGGTGGCCGAGACCCAGTTCGGCGCCGACCCATCCTGGCCGGTACGAGAGAGCGGTGTGTCGCTCGTTGTGGCGGCGCAGACAGGCAGGCGACCAGGCCATCTGACTCTGGCTCAGGTCAGGGGAGGCGCCGACGCCATCGCCGAGGCCTTGGATCGGAGCGACGGGTCGGCAGTGGCCGACGCGGAGACGGATGCGGACCTGACGGAGCTGGCCCGTGCGCTCTTGCTGCGTCGCGAGTGGTTGCCGGTGGGGTCTGCCGGCTTGGCGGGCGCCCTGGCCCGGGAGATGGGGTTCTGCCATCGGGTGGGCGAGCCGGCGGGCATACACCGGGGTTACGTGCTTGTGTGCGGGAGCGCTCATCCGGCCAGCCGACGGCAGGTGATGCGGCTGACTCGGGAAGTGGGCATAGAGGCCTGGACGGTGGGTCCTGGGGTCAGCGCGTCGCTGCCGCTTTCCCTGCGCGAAGCCTATAGCCGCACTGGATTGGTGGCGTTGATGGCTCCTCCGGAGAGGCTGCTGGGGGACGAGGCAGGCTTCTTGCAGGACGCGCTGGCCCAGGCGGCAAGCCAGGCCGTCCAGGAGCTGGACGCTCGGGGCATCTTCGTCACTGGGGGGCAGACGCTGCTAGCCGTACTAAAGGCCCTGGATGTGGAAGAGCTGAGTCCAGAGAGCGAAGTCGCTCCCGGGCTGGTGTTGTCGTGGGCAGAAGCGGATGGCGGGCGCCGACTGCAGGTGATCAGCAAGGCGGGCGGCTTCGGCGAGGAAGACGTCCTGCTACGGTTGTTCTGCGAGGGAGAGAAGCCGTGACCCAGGCGAGCGAGGAGGAGCCATGCAGCGGCCGACTCTTTTCGTGACCATGGGCGACCCTGCCGGGGTCGGTCCAGAGGTGGTGTGCAAAGCGCTGGCCCGGCTGCGCGGAGGCAGTGTGGCGCGGCTGGTGACGGTGGGCAGCCGGGCAGTGCTGGAGAGGGCGGCCCGGTGGGTGGGGGTCCAGCTGGTGTTCCGGGACTACCAGCCGATGACCGACGAGGAGCTCGAGCCGGGCGAGGTGGAGCTGGTGGACCTGGCCCTTCCCGACCTGGAGGGTTGCCCCCCCGGGCGGATGGACCCACTCTGCGGCGAGGCCTCCTACCGCTACATAGAGGATGCGGTGGCCCGCTGTCGCCGCGGCGAGGGAGTAGGCCTGGTCACCGCGCCCATCAACAAGGCGGCTGTGAACGCAGCCGGGCATCATTACGCCGGACACACCGAGATTCTGGCGCACCTCCTGGGGGCTCGGGACGTAGCTATGCTTCTGGCCACTCCCTCCCTACGGGTATCCCACGTTAGCACTCACTGCTCCTTGGAGCAGGCCATCGCCCGCGTGCGGAGCGAGCGCATACAGCGGGTAGCTCGCCTTACGGTGGATGCCCTCCGGGGGCTGGGGTATGCCCAGCCCCGTCTGGCCGTGGCAGGGCTGAACCCGCACGCAGGAGAGGGTGGCTTGTTCGGCGACGAGGAGCAACGTCACATCCGGCCGGCGGTGGAGGCGCTTGTCGGGGAGGGTATAGACGCCCGGGGCCCGGAGCCTCCTGACACCGTGTTCTGGCGGGCCTCGCGAGGGGACTTCGACGCGGTGGTAGCCATGTACCACGATCAGGGGCACATTGCAGTGAAGATGCTGGGGTTCAGCCAGGGAGTCAACGTGACCCTGGGCCTGCCCGTCGTGCGCACTTCGGTGGATCATGGGACGGCTTTCGACATCGCCGGGACCGGGCGGGCCGATGAAGGGAGCTTGTTGGCAGCTCTGGATCTGGCCTCTCGTTTGGCGGAATGGCGCGCCGGCCGCGCCACTTAGCCAGTGGCATTGGGGCGGGGAGAGCTGACTGATGGGAGCTGAAGTTCCATCTCGAGGGTGAACCAGCTTGGTACGAGCATTTCAGCACTCCCGGGCTTGACAACCGCAACTTCTTCAGCGATAGTGATGCCAGACACATGATCGAATTGCTCAAGGAATCGGATCGGCGCCACGCCAACTCGAGATCCGATGCGGATCTGGCATTGATTCGACGGAAGGGCCCAGACTGGTAACTCGGGGTCGGGTTCCTCCTCTGTTCTCCGGCGTGAGGGGACGCTCGAGCAGGTCATGGTGCAGCGCCTGCAGGACTTCGACAAGATGGCAGGGCACGAAGCGGGAACCATGAACGACGGCACTCCCGAGGGGAGCACGGCGCCATGATGAGGTTGGCGGAGCTGTATGGGCGCTACTGGGAGGACGACTAGCACCGGAGGCTGAAGATAACCTAGCCTAGCATACCACCACGGGGCGCCGGAGCGGGATCCGGCGTCGGGACCCCGATTATCCATTGCGGTGTTACCCGACTGGGCTTGGCGGCATGATCTCGTCGCCACAAGCCCCTATAAGGAACGCGGCTCGAGCCGCGACCGGGAGGAGGTAGACGCCCTTATGGACCTGACGAGACGGCGGTTCCTGAAGCTATCGGTGGCGAGTGCTGGCGGTCTCCTGCTGCCGGGGGGCTTCGCCCTGGCGGAGGACAGGCTTACCCTTCCACTCCACAAGCCCGTGGGCGAGGCGCGCACTATCTGCCCCTACTGCTCCGTGGGCTGCGGGCTGATCGTTGCCACCGACACCAGTGGGCACATCATCAACACCGAGGGTGACCCCGATCACATCACCAACCGCGGGGCGCTGGACCCCAAGTCCATCTCGGTGACCCAGTTGTCGCAGAGCCCGCACCGGCTGAAGAAGCCCCTCTACCGGGCTCCTGGAGCGACCGAGTGGCAGGAGATGGAATGGGACGAGATCCTGCCCCGGGTGGCCCAGCGCATCAAGGCCACGCGAGACGCTACGTTCGAGGAGAAGGACGGGGACAACACGGTCAACCGGACCCGGGGTATCGCTTTCGTGGGTGGCGCCGCCAACAACAACGAGGAGTGCTACCTCGCCTCGAAGGTGGCGAGGGCTTTGGGCCTGGTGTACGTCGAGCACCAGGCTCGTATTTGACACTCCGCCACGGTGGCCGGTCTGGCCGCCACATATGGCCGCGGGGCCATGACCAATCACTGGATAGATCTCAAGAACAGTGATTGCCTGTTCGTGATCGGAGCCAATCCTGCGGAGAACCACCCCGCCTCGATGACCTGGATCAACGAGGCCATCGAGAATCGTGGTGCCAAGCTAGTGGTAGTGGATCCGAGGATCACCCGCACCGCAGCCAAGGCGCACGTGTATGCCCCCATACGTTCGGGCACTGACATCGCGTTCCTGGGGGGTCTGATCAATTACGCCTTGGAGACCGGGTCCATCAACCACGAGTACGTGCTGAACTACACCAACGCCTCGTTCCTGATCCATCCGGACTACAAGGACGCTGCTGACCTGGACGGCCTGTTCAGCGGGTTCAACAGCGAGACGATGAGCTACGACCGATCCACTTGGAGTTACCAGGTGGGAGAAGACGGGCAGCCGCTGAAGGACCCGACACTCGAGGACCCGAACTGCGTCTTCCAGATCCTGAAGCGTCACTACGCCCGCTACACCCCGGAGATGGTGGAGCGCATCTGCGGTACGCCCCGGGACAAGTTCCTCAAGGTGGCGGAGACGGTACTCGCCACCGCTGCTCCGGGGAAATCGGCCGCCATTCTGTACGCCATGGGCCAGACTCACCACACCGTGGGCTCCCAGAACGTGCGCTCTATGGCCATTCTGCAGCTGCTGCTGGGCAACATAGGCTTACCCGGGGGCGGAGTGAACGCACTTCGAGGTGAGTCCAACGTGCAGGGCTCGACCGACATGGGCCTCCTGTATCACGTCCTGCCGGCCTACATGGCCACGCCCAATGCCGCCGAGCAGACCCTGGAAGACTACTTGGCCAACCGGGTCAAAGCCGCCGGGAGCGGGTACTGGCAGAACACACCCAAGTTCTTCGTCAGCCTGCTGAAGGCGTGGTGGGGAGACAACGCTACGCCGGAGAGCAATTTCGCCTACGGGTACCTGCCCAAGGTGAGCGGCAACTACTCCTGGATAGCGCTGTTCGAGGCCATGCTGGCGGGCGTAATCCGAGGGCTTTGGATACTGGGTATGAACCCGGCAGTCTCTGGGCCGAACGCCAGGCTGGAGCGCAAAGCTCTGGCGAACCTCGACTGGATGGTGGTCCAGGAGATCTTCGACACCGAGACCTGCTCCTTCTGGCGAGGGCCGGACATGAACCCGGCCGATGTGCAGACCGAGGTGTTCGTGCTCCCCGCTGCTGACGCCATGGAGAAGGCCGGCAGTATCTCCACCAGCGGCCGGCTGATCCAGTGGCGGGAGCAGGTAGCTGCTGCTCCTGGCGAGGCCCGGTCGGACGCGTGGATCATTGACCGCGTCTACCGGGAAGTCCGCGCCCTCTACGAGCGCGAACAGGGTGCCTTCCCCGACCCCATCCTCAATCTCAAGTGGGACTACGGCGATCCGGTGGACCCGGAGCGCATCGCCGAGGAGGTCAACGGTTACTGGGCTGCGGATGTGGTCGAGGATGGGAAGGCCGTGGGAGAGGCAGGTCAGCTGCTGAGTGGCTTTGGCCAGCTGCGCGACGACGGCACTACTGCCTGCGGCTGCTGGATCTACGCCGGGTACTACTACCCGCGCGACGACGGCGAAGGCAACACCCTACCCTCCTGCAAGCGGCGGGGGACCCAAGATCCGGGCGGTCTCGGGACCTATCCTTACTGGGCCTGGGTGTGGCCGGCGAACCGGCACATCCTCTACAACCGCTGCTCGGCCGACGCCAGTGGGAAGCCCTGGGCGGAGGACAAGGCCCTGATCTGGTGGGATGGGGAGAAGTGGACGGGGTATGATGTGCCCGACTTCGGCGCCACCAAGGCTCCGGATGGGCCGGGAGGCACCGATGCTTTCATTATGAGGCCGGACGGCCGCGGCGGGCTGTTCAGCGCCCTGAATGAGGGACCGCTGCCCGAGCACTACGAGCCGGTCGAGTCTCCTGTGTCTAACGCCATGTCGTCGCAGCAGATCAACCCAGTGGTGAAAGTGTGGGACAGCCTGCGGGGCGAGGCTATCGGGGACAACATCGGCACACCGGACCAGTATCCCATCGTGGCGACCACCTACCGGCTGGTGGAGCACTGGCAGGCCGGCGGTATGTCGCGCTGGCTCCCCTGGCTGGCGGAGACGCAGCCTGAGCCATTCGTGGAGATGAGCAAGGAGCTGGCGGCGGAGAAGGGAATCGCCAACGGAGACCGGGTGGCCGTCACTTCCGCGCGGGGCCGGATCGAGGCGGTAGCTGTGGTGACGGCGCGTTTCAAGCCCTTCACGGTGGACGGCAAGGTGGTGCATCAGATAGGCATACCCTGGCACTACGGATGGCGCGGGCTGGCCACGGGCGATAGCGCCAACGACATCACTCCTCATGTAGGGGACGGCAATACCATGATCCCCGAGTACAAGGCGTTCCTGGTAGACGTTCAGCGCATTGGGGGCCGATGATGGGCAAGGCGATTCTCTGTGATACATCGTTGTGCACTGCCTGCAAGGGGTGCCAGGTGGCCTGCAAGCAGTGGAATGACCTGGAGGGCGGGGAGACGCGCAACCTGGGGAGCTACCAAAACCCTCAGGCGCTGTCCGCCACCACATGGAAGGTGATCTCGTTTCACGAGGTGGAAGAAGAAGGGGCAGTCAAGTGGCTGTTTCTGCCTCAGCAGTGTCTCCACTGTACCCTGGCGAGCTGCGTCTCGGTGTGCCCCACCGGAGCAGCGCACCACGAAGGCGAGTTCGTCGTCATCGACCAGAATCAGTGCATCGGGTGCGGCTACTGCGTGCAGGCCTGCCCCTTCGGGGTGCCGCACTCTCTCACTGACGGCCACGGCAAGACCACTGCCCGCAAGTGCACCCTCTGCATGGACCGGGTACCTAACGGGCAGCTGCCCGCGTGCGTGAAGACCTGCCCGTCGGGAGCCTATCACTTCGGAGAGCGCGAGGAGGTGGTGAACCTGGGCAAGGCCAGGGTAGATGCTCTGCGGGCGGACGGCCATCCCAATGCCGTGCTCTACGGCGAGAATGAGCTCGGCGGGCTGCACGTGCTGTATGTCCTGCAGGAGGGGCCGGCGGCCTACGGACTGCCGGAGAACCCGCGGTACGCCACGGCCAATGTGCTCGGTCAGTGGCTTAGTGGTCTGGTGGCGGCCGGAGTAGTGGCCGTACTTCCGTTCTGGATGCTGTTCCGGCGCCGGGCGGCGGTGGCGGAGGAGATCTCCGAGGGGAGCGAGAGGCAATGACCTGGGAATGGCAGACCGCGGTGTACCTCTGGGTGGCCGGGATAGCGGGGGGAGCCTACCTCGCCGCCTTTCTCGTCAACGTGTTCGGCTACCGCCGCCGTGACCTGGTGCGGCGGGCTACGTACGTAGGGGTCCCGCTGGTGATCCTGGGGACCCTGCTCCTGGTGTATGACCTGGGCAAGCCGCTGCGAGCCTGGCATCTCTTCCTGAGCTTCAGAGCCAACGCCTGGGAGGTGGTCCCTGGCGTGGGGGTCGCCTCGCTCAGGGGCTTCCCCCCCAACATACCCTTCTACCCGGGCTCGCCCATGTCTATGGGGAGCTGGATCCTCTTCCTCTTCATCGCCATCGGTGTGGTGATGGCGGTCCTGTGGGCGGCGGAGAGCTCCGAAGGTCGGGGGATACTGGGGTGGCTGCAGCCGCTGGCCCCCGTGGCTGGTATCCTGAGCTGGGTCATGGCGGGGCTGTCGGTGTTGCTTATCGCGTACACCGGAGTGCTGCTCAGCGCCACCAACCAGCCCTTGTGGGCCGGGGCGCTGCTTTTGCCTGCTCTCTTCGTGATCTCGGCCGTGGCCACGGGAACGGCTCTTCTTCTGCTGGTTGAGGCGCTGCGGGGGCGGGACATCCCCCACGTGTTCGGCCGGGCGGCAGCCACGCTGGCGGTCCTGGAGGTGATAGCTCTGGCGGGCTTTCTCCTCACCGTGCCCTCCGTTGTGCTGGTCACTGGCTCCCTCAGTCCCTGGTTCTGGGGCGGGGTGGTGGTGGTGGGGCTTCTGGTTCCCTTCGGGCTGGAGCTCTACTCCGCCAGAAAGATGATGGCTCCGCTGATGATCGCCTCTACCCTCTGCGTCCTTCTCGGAGGGCTGGTCCTGCGCATGGTCGTGGTGATCGGCGGCCAGGTGTAGGGACGCCACGGAGAAGGGGAGACACGGAGACGAGGGGTTCGATTCCCGCATCTCCGCGTCTCCCCCTCTCCCCGTCTCCGCGTCGTCTGGTAGATCCGATCGCAGCAGCAGGGAAGGATGGGTGAGTCTGGCTATGGGAGAAGGGCCCGATCGGACGCTGCGTGCCCTGGAAGAAGGCGGGAAGCTCTACCCACACCTTGGCTCGGTGTTCAGTCTGCACCGGTCTCTGCGTCAGGTCCAGCTGGCTGTCGAATCCGAATGGGCGCGCGCTTCCTATCCCGCCGTGGACCTGGCGCGCCTGAAGCATGGGGAACCCCTGCTCACGTTTGATGGCCTAGGAGTTGAGGCACAGACACTGGCGAAGCTGGCGAGCCGAATCGGGCCCATCATTATGGAACGCTCCGCGTCTGAGCGGCCGGCGACCGATGGGCCGATCGACTGGATGGCTGAGGCCAGGAAGTGGTTTGAGAGTCGCCTCCCGCCGGCGGGCGATGGCGGTGCCAACAGCTCGGTTGCTAGGATCGTGGCTGCCTACGCGCTGATGCCCTGGCTGGAGAGGGCGGCGGAGTTTCACGCCGATCGAGTTGACCTCACCCACTGGAACCGGGCTTACTGCCCCATGTGTGGCGGCTGGCCTGACCTGGCTTTCCTCGCCCAGGAGACGGGCCAAAGGCAGCTCGTCTGTGCCCGTTGCTCGACGCGATGGCCCTACCGTCGCATGGGTTGCCCCTACTGCGCCTCCGATGAGCCGAGCAGTCAGTACTTCCCGGGCTTCGAGGCGAGCGATCGTCTGTACGTGTGCGATCGCTGCCGGGCCTACCTCAAGACGGTGGACTTGCGGGAGCGCGCCGCCCCCAGCTCAGTGCTGTTCGAGCGGGTGCGCCTGGTGCCGCTCGATCTGGCTGCAGAGAAGGCCGGATACCACGCCGGCTGGTGCGCATCTCAGGAGGGCTGAACTAGATGCCTCAGGAAGCCTCACCTTCGCCAGGCGGGTGCGATCGAGTAGTGGGCGCCGTGCTGGCGGGCGGGCGTAGCCAGCGCATGGGGGCCGACAAAGCGTCCCTGAGGTTGGGAGGACGTCCTCTGGCCGCCTGGCCCGTCTGGGCGTTGCGGCAGGTGGTCGAGGAGGTCTGGCTGGTGGGAGGGGACCGGGCCTTGGCCGACGAACTCGGCGTGGGCTACACCCCCGATCTGTGGAAGGACGCTGGGCCCTTGGGTGGTGTCTACAGCGCGCTAAGAGCGAGCGCCGCCAACGTGCTGGTGGTCGGATGCGATATGCCTCTCATTCAGCCGGCGTTGCTGGCAGCCCTCCTGGAGACGGGCGCAGGGTATGATGCTGCGGTTCCGGTGAAGGGGGGCGAGTGCGAGCCTCTTCTGGCGCTGTACCGTTCCACCTGCCTTCCGGGGGCCGAAGCGGCTCTAGCTCGAGGGCAGCGCCGAGTCATCGCCATGTACGATTGCCTTCGAGTTCGGCGCCTGACGGAGCCGGACTGGCGAGCGATGGATCCCAGGGCGCTTTCGTTCTTTAACGTCAACACGCCCGACGATCTGAAGCTGGCCGAGACGCTCGTGGCCGAAGCCTCCGCGAACATGCGGCTCTCCCCGATCTCTCCAGCCCCCGGCACCCACACGCCCGGCAGGACGTGAGTCCCTAGGCGGGAACGCTGGCCGTGATTGAGGTGCCCGCACCGGGGGCGGAGTGCACCTCTAGCGTTCCGCCCAGGAGCCGGGCTCTCTCGTGCATCCCCATGAGGCCGAGCTTGCCCCCTGAGGCTAGGTCGCCAAGCCGGGGCGGCACATGGAACCCCTTGCCGTCGTCCTTCACTGTGACCGTGACCCGATCATGGTGGAACTCCACCAGAACCGATACATGAGAGGCGCCCGAATGGCGCCGGGCGTTGGATAAGGCCTCCTGAACGATCCGGAAGAGCACCAATTCCACTTCTGGAGCCAGCCGTCTCTGCTCGCCCACGACTTCGACGCTCGATTCGATGTCGGTCTCTCCTTGCAGATCGGCCACCAGTCCCTGTAGGGCGGGAAGGAGACCGAGGTGGTCTAGGGTGGGCGGCCTGAGGTCGCGAGTGAACCGACGCACGCCCTGAATGATGTGCTCGGTCAGCTCGTGCAACTCCTCGATCCGCTCGGCGGCGGCACCGGGCATGTGGTCGGCGTCGGCGGCCAAGGCATCTAGGCGATGAGAAAGGAGGATGAGGGCCTGAACGGTCTCATCGTGCAGCTCCCGAGCGATGCGGAGCCGTTCATCCTCCTGGGCCCGGGTTACCTGGCGGACGTAGTACTGCATGTCGTCGGCCGACTGGCGCGCTCCCTCGTAGAGGCGGGCGTTCTCGATGATCACTCCCAGGTGGTTGGCGATGGTGGCGAGCAACCTCACCTCGTCGGGAGTGAAACGTCTAGGGACAGCCGTAGCGACGCAGAGGGTGCCGGTGCTCCTGCCTCTGGCGGCCAGGGGTACGGCCAGGAAACCGCGCACCCACATCTCTTCCCCGGGCATGGGGGCGAGGTGGGCCTGTGCGGAGATGTCATCCACTACTATTGGCTCGCCCGAGGCCAGCGCCTCTCGGCTGAGCTCGGTGCCGAGCGCGTGAGAGCCTGCGTTGGGCGGTAGGCCTTCCGGCGGCCCATGCTGGCCGGCCAGGCGCAGCTGCCCGTCGGCATCGTCCAGCAGGTACACCCATGCCGCCTCGGCCCCCGTCAGCGAAGCAATCCGCTGCAGCGCACCACTTACGATCTCCCCGAGTTGCAGCGATTGGACGGCAGCATCGGAGATGGCATGCAGCGTCTCCAACTCGGCCAGGGTCCTCTCTCTCAATCGCCTTTCGCGCTCCTGTACCTCGGTGAGCCACATGACCGCTCCGGCCACCACGGCCACCACGGCTGTCTCTAGGGTGGCGTCTACGGGATGGGCGGAGATGAACAGCGCCCGAGGCAGCATCAGCGCCACTGCTAGCAACAACGTGAGCATACCGGCCCGGATTCCGAGGGTGTAGCTGGCGTAGATGGCGGGGAAGACAAGCAGCACTCTCTCCAGAGAGTGTCGCGTCAGGGGAGCGGGCAGGCGAGGGAGCGCCAGGTTCAGCACGTGGTTCCGCTCCAGGCCGAGGTAGTGCAGCCCACCGACAAAGCCGAGACTGAGCAGGATCACCCACACGTGGCCGTTGGTGACCAGACCCCCGACGCGCCTGCCGATAGCTGACCGGGCTGGCCGCCGAAAGGCCGAAGTTGCGATCGCCTGACCGGAGCGTAGGTCCGGCCCTACCTGTCTGGACCTAGAACAGGTCATCTAGAGTGAACAGGCGCTCTCGGAGAGCGCGCATCACCGCCTCGGTGCGCGAGGAAACCCCCATCTTCGCCAGTATGTTCCCCATGTGACCCTGTACGGTCCGCACACTCAGGTAGAGCTGGGAAGCTATCTCCTTGTTGGTCAGGCCTTTGGCGGCCAGCTTGAGGACTTCCAGTTCCCGTTCGCTGAGCTGTTCCTGGCCCGGAGGCTTAGGGCGGGGAGACACGTAGCGGTCTACCACCTTTCGGGCCACTCGGGGGTGCAGCACCGACTGGCCAGAGTGGACGGCGCGGATGGCGTCTACGAGCTCGGGAGGGCGAGCGGTCTTCAGTAGATAGCCCTCGGCCCCGGCCTCGAGGAGGGCGAAGACGTACTCGTCGTCGTCGTAGGCGGTGAGTATCAGCACCGCCGTAGAGGGGCATTTCTGCTTGATCTGCTTAGTAGCCTCAACTCCATCTAGGCCGGGCATGGAGATGTCCACCACCGCCACGTCAGGCTGGAGGCTCTCGGCCAGAGCTACCGCTTGCTGCCCGTCCCCAGCCTCGCCCACCACCGCGAGATCCGGTTCGCGCTCCAGGATCTCACGAGTGCCAGCGCGGACCAGGGTGTGGTCCTCAGCCAGCAGAATCCGGACCTTGGGCATTGTTCCTCTCTCGTTCGAATCGGGCTGTCCCATTGAGGATGATGATAGCTCAGCGGTTGGGGCTGCGAAAGAGAGGCCTAACGCCATGCTACTAGGCCAAATGACCGGTGGTCGGCCCGGCGCCGTAGGCATTTGTGCCTATCTGCCGTCGGTCATTGTGCCCGCAGGCGCAGGCTGCAAACGGGCCAAGGGAGGGTTCCCAGAACCCGCATGGTGGCTCTACCACGTCGATGGCCGGCGTGTAGGATGGTGCGTGAAGGGATCAAGATGACGACTGACGAGGAGGTCTTAGATGCCGCACTTTGCAGAGGCTCTGATCGGTTGGCTGATCGTGATGGGCATGGTGCTCGGTGGCGCCGGGGCGCTGCTGTTGGTGATGAGCGGGGCCCGTGCCCTTGCGCTTCTCGTACGGCGGATTCGCATCGCGCCGCCTAGCTCTGCCGAGGTTGCTCCGGTGAGGCGTGGGGAGGCTGCCACCCGCTGATGACACGGTCACGACAGGCGCATCTTCCGGACACGGGCAGGCTAGGGCCGGTTTGACAGCCTTGGGCGGTGGGCGGTCAGGAGTGTGGGCGCTGTCTGAGTGTGACCCGCTGGCTGACCAAAGCCCTCAGCCTGAGACAGGCCATCCTGCCCGTGTCTTGGCGCCAATGTGACCTGGGCGCGGCTCGCTACAAGCGTACGGACGGAGCCGGCCACTAGCGGCTCCCCGGCTTCAGAACCTGAGCGGCGGTCGGAATGGCACTCGACCTGGAGGACTGCGACGGCGATGAAGACAGCGATGCTGGTAGATGCCTCCAAATGCCTCGGTTGCCGGGCCTGTCAGGTGGCCTGTAAGCAGTGGAACGACCTCCCAGCGGAGGACACCCGTAACGGCGGAACCTACCAGAACCCTCCTGACCTTTCTGCAGATACGCTCACCCTGGTCAGGTTCCGAGAGGTTGAGAGGGCTGATCGGGTAGACTGGCTCACGTATCCCTGGCGTTGCATGCATTGCACGGAAGCGGCTTGTGTGGCTGCTTGCCCCACCGGTGCACTGTTCCACGACGGGAGAGGTTTCGTCAGGCTCGACGCTAGCAGGTGCACAGGCTGCGGCTACTGCGCCATGTTCTGCCCTTTCAACGTGCCGCGCTTGAGGGTGGACACCCTGAGCGGCAGCGGCAAGATGTCGAAATGCACCTTCTGTCAGGACCGGGTTCACAACGGTGAACTCCCCGCCTGTGCCAAGACCTGTCCCAGCGGAGCGATCCGGTTTGGCGATCGGGAGAACCTGGTTGCCGTCGGGTCGGCCAGAGTGGGGGAGCTGACCAAGGCCGGTTTCGCTCAGGCGTCGCTGTATGGGCAAGACATCCTCGGGGGCCTGGGAGTCATGTATGTGCTCACCGATGATCCCGAGGTCTACGGCCTGCCGGCGGAGCCCCGTATGCCTCCCATGCTCTACCTCTGGCGCAGAGTCACCCGGCCTCTGGGCGGCATCGCGGTGGGGGCGGCCGCCTTGGGCCTGGCCGTGAACTTCTTCATCGCCCGGCGCCGGATAAGGGCGGAGGAGGTGGCACATGACTGAGCAGAGAGCCCCCAGCCCCCGCTCAGTCCGCTGGTTCCTGGACCGCTTGTGCCTGGAGCCGGCCACTGAGGCTACGGCGGCCAAGCGGCCTCGGGCCCGCGACCAGATCATGGTCTTCAGCCCGGGCGAACGGGTGGTTCACTGGGTGCACACCAGTGCTTTCTTTGTCTTGCTCCTCACGGGCCTGGTGCTGGTCGTCCCTGTGCTCAGCCCGTATGCTGCCGGTGAAGCCGGAGCGCTGACCCGCCTGATTCACCGGGTGGGGGCGATAGTCTTCGGGCTGGTGCCGCTGATCTACGCCGTGCTGGACCCCGAAGGCATCGGGCTTACGGCCAGGGAGATATTCAGCTGGTCTCGCAGGGACATAGGCTGGGCGCGAGCGGCTGTGGCTTACTACTTCCTGGGCCGTGAAGACCTGATGCCGCCCCAGGGCAGGTTCAACACGGGGCAGAAGCTCTTCTACTGCCTGGTGGTGGCCAGCCTGCCCCTCTTTGGAGTGACGGGACTGGCGATGTGGTTCGGCAAGCAGTACCTTCCCGCCACGGTGCTCCAGGCTTCGGTCATCCTGCACGACTGGACCACCATCGCCATGACCGCCATGTTCATGGTGCACTTCGTGCTGTCCGTCATGCATCCCTTGATGCGAGGGGCGATAGACGGCGTGCTGTCGGGCTGGGTATCGGAGGACTACATCAGGCGCCATCACGCTCGCTGGTACGAGGAGTTGATCCGGGAGGAAACGGGAGAGGCGACGGCCTCAAGCGCCGCCTCTTCGGCGGAATAGGCGTTCTTCAGGGACTGAGAGCTCCCTCGGCAACCCCTCGCGCGGTCGGGAAGACCGATCGCGCGGGGGGTTCTGATTGCCGCTTGCCTTTACACTTCCACCGCCAGTGCTATACTGCCGGTCGGATTGGCTGTTAGCTCGGTGTTGGCAAAGGAGTTGCACTGATGCAGGACGATCATACCATCTCAGGAGCCCTGGCGGCTCTGTCGGTATCCCGCCGAGATTTCCTCCGCTTCTGCACCGCGATGGCCGCCGCTCTGGCCTTGCCTTCCGAGAGCGCTGCCCAGATCGCCGAGACGCTGAGCGCCGCTGAGCGCCTACCCGTGGTATGGCTGCACGGGCAGGAGTGCACCGGGGACGACGAGAGCGTGCTGCGTGCCAGCGACCCCGACATCTCCGACATCCTGCTCAATGTCATATCCATGGAGTACATGGGCACCATCATGGCCGACGCCGGGCACCATGCCGAGGCCCGGCTGGAGGCGGCCCTGGAACGCTACGCCGGCCGCTACCTGGTGGTGCAGGAAGGGTCGGTTCCCACCGGTGCCAATGCCTACTACTGCACGGTGGCTGGCCGCACCAGCGAGCAGATCCTGAGACAGACGGCGGCCAACGCTGCCGGGATCATCTGCACCGGGGCATGCGCCTCCTGGGGCGGATGGCCGGCCTCTCGCCCCAACCCTACTGGAGCCCGTCCCGTCTACCAGATCATCTCCGACAAGCCCATCATCAACCTCACCGGCTGCCCGCACAATGGCCAGGTCTTCGCCGCCACCATTGTGCACTACCTCACCTTCGGCCGCTTCCCTGACACCGACGCCCTGGGCCGGCCGCTGTTCGCCCACGGGAAGCGGATACACGACAACTGCGAGCGCCGGGCGCACTTCGATGCCGGCCAGTTTGTGGAGAACTGGGGGGACGAAGGGCATCGCAACGGCTGGTGCCTCTACAAGATGGGGTGCAAGGGTCCCCAGGCTTTCTACAACTGCCCCGTGATCCGGTGGAACGACGGCACCAGTTGGCCGGTGATGTCGGGCCACGGCTGCATCGCCTGCGCTTCCTTCAACTTCTGGGATGACATGACCCCGTTCTATCGGCGGCTGCCCGACGTGCCCCTGGTGCCGGTGGAGGACACGGTGGATCGGTTGGGTGCCGGGCTGATCGCTGTGGCTCTGGGGGCGATAGGAGCACACGCCCTGGGCACGGCCGCCTGGAAGCGCGCCCGCCGGAGGAGGTTCGCCCAAGAGGATCCGGTCGTGTCCGGCGCTGCCGAGCCCATGCCTCCAGCGTACCCGGACCTGACCGAGGAAGAGCGGGCCGCACGGCGGGATCAGGATGGCGAAGAGGGGCCCCAGGGCTCCGGGGGAGGAACAAGTGGCTGAGCGCCTAGTGCTGGATCCGGTCACGAGGATAGAGGGGCACCTTCGCATCGAGGCTGCGGTAGAAGACGGATAGGTGACCGATGCCTGGGCCTCGGGCACCATGTTCCGGGGCATGGAGATCGTGCTGCGAGGACGAGACCCGCGCGATGCCTGGCTGTTCACCCAGCGCATCTGCGGCGTCTGCACCACCGTGCACGCCATCGCGTCGGTTAGGGCGGTGGAGAACGCTCTCGACATAACCATCCCGCCCAACGCCAGGCTGATGCGCAATCTGATCATGGGGGCCCAGAACGTTCAGGACCACGTCATTCACTTCTACATCCTGCACGCCCTGGATTGGGTGGACGTGGGAAGCGCCCTGGAGGCCGATCCGGCCGCCACGGCGGAGCTGGCCCAGTCCATCTCGGACTGGTCTCGGTCGGGGGCGGAGCACTTTGCCGCAGTGCAGAACCGCATTCGGGCGTTGGTGGATAGCGGACAGCCCGGCTTCCTGGGCAGCGCCTACTGGGGGCATCCGGCCTACCGTCTGCCTCCCGAGGCCAACCTCCTAGCTGTGGCCCACTACCTGGATGCCTTGGAGTTCCAGCGCCGCTTCATCCGTCTGCACGCCCTGATTGGCTCCAAGAACCCCCACATTCAGACGCTTCTGGTGGGAGGTGTGGCTCATCCGGTGGACCCCAACAGCGAGAACGCCCTCAACGCTCGCGGGATCGGCTTCCTGCAGTCGCTGGCGCGCGATGCGGTGGACTTCGTGTCTCGGGTCTACATACCCGATCTGCTCCTGGTGGCCTCCCACTACAAGGACTGGGCGGCCATAGGAGGAGGGGTGAGCAACTACCTGAGCTACGGCGACTTTCCTACCCGGGATGGTCTGGAAGACCCGGGCTTCTTCCTCCCAGCGGGGAGGGTGGAGAACCGCGACCTGTCTCAGGTGCTTCCTGTGGATGTGGCGCAGATCAGCGAGTACGTCTCCCGGGCCTGGTACTCCTACACCGATGGTGATGATGTCCCTCTGCCCCCCGCTCAGGGCGAGACCCTGCCCAACTATACCGGCCCTGAGCCGCCCTACGAACTGCTGAACGTGGACGGGAAGTACTCCTGGGTCAAGGCGCCCCGCTACCAGGATGCTCCCACCGAAGTGGGGCCGTTGGCCCGGATGCTGGTGGCGTATGGTGCCGGCCACCCCCGGGTGCGGGAGCTGGTGGATCTGGTGTTGCAGAGCTTGCAGGTAGGGCCGGAAGCCCTGTTCTCCACCCTGGGGCGCACGGCCGCCCGCGGGATCGAGGCATTGCTGATCGCGGAGCAGCTCGAGCCCTGGGTGAACGAGCTCGCCACCAACATCGCCGCCGGCGACCTGCGCATTCACTCGGGTGAGAGATGGGACCCGGCGACCTGGCCGGAGGAGGCGGTGGGGTTCGGCCTACACGAGGCGCCTCGAGGCTCTCTGGGCCACTGGATCCACATCCGCAACGGGCGCATCGCCAACTATCAGTGCGTGGTGCCCACGACGTGGAACGCCTCTCCCAGAGACGCTCAGGGCCAGCCTGGCCCGTACGAGCAGGCCCTGGTGGGCACACCCCTGGCCGATCCGGATCGTCCCCTCGAGATCCTGCGCACGGTGCACTCGTTCGACCCCTGTCTGGCCTGCGCCGTCCACCTGCTGGATGCCGAGCGCCGGGAGCTGTCCCGGGTGAGAGTGGTGTAGGGGAAGGAGTGGGAGCATGGCAGCTAGAGAGGCACGGCTCTTCGAAAGGGCATACGTGTGGGAGTGGCCGGTGCGGTTCTGGCACTGGACTCACCTGGGAGCTATGGTGGTGCTGGCGGTGACCGGCTACTACATCGGGAATCCGTTCATCGCATCGGGGGCGGATCCCAAGGCCGCAGTGGTGGCAGACCAGGCGCTGGGCATTATGGCCGGGGCGAGACTGATCCACTTCGGCGCCGCCATCGCCCTGACGATCTCTATCCTGGTGCGGCTCTACTGGTTCATCGCCGGCAACGAGTACAGTTGCTGGCGCTGCTGGTTTCCCTTCTACAATCGGGAAGAGATCCGGAACTCGCTGCGGCTTATGGTGGAACAGGTCAAGTTTTACCTCTTCCTGCGTTGGGACGCTCCTCACGGGGTGGGGCACAACCCCCTGGCGGCGCTCACCTACGGGGGAATGCTGCTCCTGTTGGTGATCGAGACCGTCACTGGCTGGGCGCTGTATGGGCTGGGCAACCGCACCAGCATCTTCTGGACTCTCTTCGGTTGGGTGTTCAGCGTGGCGAGCGATCAGCTGGTTCGGCTCTGGCACCACACCACCTTGTGGCTGCTGCTCCTCTTCTTCGCCGTGCACCTGTATCTGGCGGTGCGCGACGACAACCTGGGCGAGTTGGGCACCATGAGCAGCATGTTCGACGGGCACAAGTACTGGCCCCGCAGTCACCGGCAGCACTGATGGATAGCCTGAGGGCACTCGTTCTCGGGGTGGGCAATCTGCTCCTAGGAGACGAGGGCGTGGGCGTGCACGTGGTCGCCCGGTTGGCGCCCATCCTGGAGGGCGTTCCGGGAGTGACGGTGCTGGATGGCGGGACGCTGGGCCTGGAGCTGCTGGGGCCGATCGAGGAGGCCGATCATCTGGTGGTGGTGGACTGCTTGCGGTCCGGCCTGCCCCGGGGCACGGTGACCATTCTGCAGGGCGAGGACGCGACGGCCTGGGCCACCGAACGGGTCACTGCTCACGACCTGGGATTGCCCAGCGTCTTCTCCTTGGCTCAGCTGAGGGGATGGCAGGCCAGCAGGGTGGCGCTGGTGGGGGTGGAGCCGGCCAGTCTCGACCCGGGCGTGGAGCTCAGTCCGGAGGTCGAGGCGGGCGCCGATGAGGCGGCGCGCCAGGTACTGGCTCTGCTCCGGGAGTGGGGTCACGACGTCGGTCAGTCGCAGGTCGAAGGGCGATAGGATAGGGTAGCGCTGGGCAAAGGTGACGGTGCCGTGCCGCTACGTACCGCCAGTCGGCCGGCTCGCTGTGGCGCCATCCCTACCTGCCCGAGCCTGGGCCCTGTACTGAGCCACGCCCTGGCGGCCGCTCACCAGCCAGTCGGGGTCGGCACGTGAGAGCTGCTCGACCGCCTCCCGGCTCAGCCCGGCCGCCAGCTCGCCCTTGAAGGTACGCAGCAGCAAGACGGGGGCGGGGAAGGGCGGCAGTGCCCTCTCGATGGGGGTGTCGAAGGGCCAGTGCCTATCTCGAAGGAACCGGCGGTAGTTGACGTCGCCCTTGGAGATGACCAGGGCCGCCCGGCTCAGCCGATCCCACAAGTCCTGGGGGAGCGAGTCGTAGTGGTCGGGCCCGCACCAGAACGGGTGATCCCGCACCGAGAGGGTGCCCCGGCTTCGAGCATCTTTGAGCCGATCTCCTACCCCCTGCACTGCGGGGTCGTCGCACCCCTGTAGGTAGGCGATGGTGGCGTCTACCTCTCTGGCCATGGCGTCGGAGACGAAGAAGGGCTGAGGCTTCACCTCCAGCGCCACTCGCTCCGCCGCGTGATCGAGGAGCCAGGCTGCCAAGTGAAGGTCGCACACTAGCTCCGGGCCGGCGTTGTCGCACAGGAAGACCACCTCCGCTTCCGGTGCCCGCAACAGATCCTCGTAGGCCGATCGGCAATCGTCCACCACTGGGGGTGGCTGATCCGAGTGGGTTGGATCGCCACGGTGGCGCTCGGTCACGGCCACGTTGCTCAGGTCGGTGCGGTTGCCCCACAGGCTACGCCGGGCCAGCAGGGTGAAAGCCTCTGCCGGGGGCAGATCGCCGACGGCCCTCTCGATTCGGGCCATGGAGGCCACCACGGGTCCGCTCTGGGCCAGCAGCGACGCCTTCTGCCGGGCAAAGGGATCGGGATGCAGGCCGGCGAAGTAGCCGATGGCGGACAGCAGCCGGAGGTAGAAGTAGGCCTCGGCGAAGTACCAGGGCAACTCCAGCCAGGTGCTCCCTTCCCAGAGGCCGTAATGGGCGACCCACTCCGCATGGAGGGGAACGCCAGGAGGTGGGGGCGAGATGGGCAGGTGCCGTATCTCCTCCACCAGGGCCTGGAGTGCGTGCCGAATCACTTCCCGCTTAGGCGAGAGAGCCAGCACTTCGGCTACGATGGCTGGCTTGCGTTCCTCGATGGTGGCCCGAGCGAAGGACCCGGGCTCCGAGGTCATAAGGGGTGGGGGCAGGCAGCCGGCGTGCTCCAGAGCTAGACGCTCCTCAGCCCGGTGGTGTCGTCTTCATCTTCAGCGCTCACAGGAGTGAACCGGGGCGTGGGGCTTTCCAGTCGCTTCATGAAGGCGGAGAGGAGGTCTATGGGCAAAGGGAACAGGATGGTGCTGTTCTTCTCCACCGCGATCTCGGTGAGAGTCTGCAGATAACGGAGCTGGATCGCTTCGGGATGCTCGGCCATGACGCGTGCGGCTGCCGAGAGTTGTTGCGAGGCCTGGAACTCGCCCTCGGCGTGGATGATCTTGGCTCGCCGCTCGCGCTCGGCCTCAGCCTGGGCGGCCATGGCGCGCTGGAGCGACTGAGGCAGTTCCACGTCCTTCACTTCGACCACGCTCACCTTGATCCCCCAGGGCTCGGTCTGCTCGTCAATGATCCGCTGCAGCTTCTGGTTGATCTCGTCCCGGTGTGCCAGCAGCTCGTCCAGCTCCGATTGCCCCAGGACGCTACGCAAGGTGGTCTGGGCGATCTGCCAGGTGGCACGGCGATAGTCCTCGACTTTGGTCACAGCGTCTTCGGGGTCAACCACGCGGAAGTAGGCCACGGCATTGACCTTCACGGTGACGTTGTCGCGGGTGATGGCCTCCTGGGAGGGGATATCCAGCGTCACCACGCGCAGGTCTATCTTCACCATGCGGTCGGCGATGGGCACGATGAAGAACAGACCAGGGCCCTTGGCGCCCACTAGGCGGCCAAGACGAAAGATGACCCCACGCTCGTACTCCTGGACGACCTTGACCGCCGAGGTCAGAACGATGATGAGCAGGAAGAGGATGATACCCAAGCTGGAGAACAAGGCCCCGATCAAGTCCGGCAGCATCGCCACTCTCCCGTGTGAGCCCGCAGCAGACCATGAACGCGCGGGCAGATGCCTGGCATGTTAGCATGGGGCCTGGTAGCGGACAAGAGGTTGCCCTCACGCGCGCCCGCACTCAGGAGGTAGCCATGCGCATCGTAGGAGTAGAGACGGTGGCGGTGAAGCCCAGGTGGCTGCTGGTGAAGGTGGCCACGGACGAGGGGTTGGTGGGATGGGGAGAGGCTACGCTGGAAGGCTACATCCCGGCGGTGGCAGCCGAGATCGGGCACTGGCGCGAACGCCTCCTGGGCCAGGACCCCCGGCGCATTCAGCACCTGTGGCAAGGTTTCTATCGGCATGCCTTC
>JABLXR010000051.1 GCA_013178015.1 Anaerolineae bacterium | reverse complement strand
CTGGCCAGCAACCACGGCCGGCCAGCGAGCAGGCGAGGAACAGAGGCGATGCAGCATCCGATAGCGCCCAGACTGGCTCTGATAGGCATCTCTGGTCGCTTGCCATAGGACTTTGAGAAAGCCCTGGGGTTGTCGCCGGTGCCTTGTAGGGCCGGTCTGACTGGGCTATAATGCACTGCGTTCGTGGACTACCGTGTGATCGCCAGAGGAGGTGAAGAAGTGAATATCCGCATCGAGTATTGCACTGCTTGAGGCTACCTGCCAAAAGCCGTCAGTTTGGCGGAGAAGCTTCTGAGTGCGTACAAGACTGGGATCCAGGAACTCACTCTGCAACCGTCCAGCGGCGGCCGGTTCGAGGTGTTCGTGGACGGGCAGCAGGTGTTCTCTAAAGCCGAGACGGGCAGGTTCCCCAAGGTGGATGAGATTCAGCAGGCGCTGCCGGTGAAGTAGTAGCCGGGCGGTTCGTTGTGCGATCCGTCCCTTCGAGGGACGACAGGAAGACGTTGAGGGTGCGGCGAGAGTCGCACCCTTGCCATTGCCTATCGGAAGGGAGCAGAAGCAGTTGAGGGAACAGGACTTCGACTGCGTGGTCATCGGCGGGGGCCACGCCGGCTGCGAGGCGGCCCTGGCGGCGGCCCGGATGGGCTGCCGCACCCTCCTGCTGACTAACAACCTGGAGCGGGTGGGGTACCTGTCCTGCAATCCCAGCATCGGGGGCCCGGCCAAGGGGCACTTGGTGCGGGAACTGGCGGCGTTGGGAGGCGAGATGCCTTACAACGCCGACCGCTGCTTCATCCAGGTCCGTATGCTCAACACCTCCAAGGGGCCGGCGGTGCAGGCGCTGCGAGTCCAGGCCGACAAGACCCTCTACCCCGCCTCGATGAAGGCGGCTCTGGAGCGGACGCCCGGCCTTCTGGTTCGGCAGGGTATGGCGGTGGCCATCGAGGTGGAGAGCGGGGCCGCGTCCGCGGTGCGCACGGCAGACGGGGCCCGCTTCGCAGCCCGCGCGGTGATCGTTACTACGGGCACGTTCCTGGAGGCCCGCATAGTGGCCGGCGAGTGGGAGATGCCGGCCGGTCGGCAGGGCGACCCACCGGCGGCGGGGCTCTCGGCGTCGCTGGAGGGCCTGGGCCTCCGGCTGACGCGCATGCAGACTAACACGCCGCCGCGGGTGGACGCCCGAACGGTGAATTTCGCCCTAACCGAGAGCCAGCCCGGTTCGGAGGAGCCGCTGTACTTCGGGCTCTACTACGACCGAGAGCCGCCGCCTCCGCCGTTCGCTCCCGGACGGATCCACCCCATCTACCCGATAGAGCGCCAGCCGCACTGGCGCACGCAGCTACCCTGCTACGTGGTTCGCACTAACGCGGAGACCCATCGAATCGGTCGGGAGAACCTGCACCTCTCCCCCATCGCCGCTGGCATCTCCCGGGGCGCCGGCCCTCGCTACTGCCCCTCCTTCGAGGAGAAGCTCATCCGCTATCCCGACCGGGACTCCCATCTGGTGTTCCTGGAGCCTGAAGGCCACGACACGGCGGAGATGTACGTCCAGGGCCTCTTCACCGCCTTGCCCCTGGCGGTACAGGAGGCGATGTTGCGGTCCATCCCCGCCCTGCGAGAGGTACACGTCACCCGGCCGGGCTACGCCGTGGAGTATGATGTGCTGGTGGCAGGCCAGTTCGACCCGTCGCTGCAGGCCCGGGCGGTGCGGGGGCTGTTCTTCGCTGGGCAGGTCAACGGTACCTCGGGCTACGAGGAGGCTGCCGGGCAGGGCTGGCTGGCCGGCGTTAACGCCGCCCTCACCGTCCGAGGCGAGGAGCCGGTCATGCTGCGGCGCGATCAGGCCTACATCGGGGTGATGGTGGACGACCTGATCACCAAGGAGCACACTGAGCCGTACCGGTTGTTCACCTCTCGGGCCGAGTTTCGGCTTCTCCTGCGCCAGGACAACGCCGACTTGCGGCTGACGGAGACTGCTGCGCGGCTAGGGCTGGTGTCGGAGAGGTTCCGGGACCGGGTAGAGCGCAAGCGGACGCAGGTACGCCAAGAACTGGGCCGGCTGGCCCGGGTGCGGGTCCCCGGTGAGGAGGCACGGAGGGCCTACGAGCGGCGGGGCTTGGAGCCTCCCTCTCAACCAATCTCGGGGCTGCAACTCCTGCGGTGGTCGGAGGTAGGTTACGACCTGATCGAGGAGCTGGCACCGCCACCGGAGAAGCTGGAGGACGAGGCCAGACAGACGCTAGAAGTCGAGGCCAAGTACGCCGGCTACCTGGAGCGGCAGGAGGCGGAGGTGGAACGACTCTCTCGGCTGGAGCGGCGCCGGCTGCCTTCGGGGCTCGACTACAGCCGGGTAGTAGGACTGCGCGCGGAGGCTCGGGAGAGGTTGCGCGACGTCAGGCCGCTCACGGTGGGGCAGGCGGCCCGGCTATCGGGGGTCAACCCGTCGGACGTGGCTGTCCTACTGGCGCACGTGGAGAGGGGTAGGTTCTAGGTTGCAGCGGATAGGAAGCAGGGTACAGATTGCCGCGCGAGGCTAACCGCGGCAGAGCGGGCACACCATCGAGGAGGGCGTAATGGCTGAGGCCCGGCGGGGGCTCTACTTCGAGGACTTCGAGATCGGCACCAGGATGGTCAGCCCGGCCCGGACCATCACCGAGGCGGACGTGGTGTGGTTTGCGGGGCTGTCGGGCGACTACAACCCGCTGCACACGGACGAGGTCTACGCCAGCCAGACCATGTTCGGGGGACGCATCGCCCACGGGCTGCTGGTGCTGAGCGTGGCCAGCGGGCTGGCGTCGCGCCTGGGCTTCCTGGAAGGGACGGTCCTAGCCTTCTTGGGGCTGGAGTGGAAGTTCCGGGAGCCGGTGCGGGCGGGGGACACAGTGCACGTGGAGGCTACCATCGCCGGCAAGAAGGCCATGCCACGACTGGGCGGCGGCATCGTGGACATAGAGGTGGCGGTGGTCAGGCAGGACGGCACCACCGCCCAGAAGGGCACCTGGCGCCTCCTCATGCGTGCGCGACCGCAGGACTAGCCACGGAGACACAGAGAAGGGCATAGACCAGAAAGGGGAGAAGCGAACTTCGGAGGCTCGTCAGTCTCCTGGCCTCCAGTACCTTTCTTGGCTTGTTCTCTGTGTCTCCCTGTCTCTGCGGCTATCTCAGCCACTGGTGCAGCCAGTCCCAGGCCACGGTGCCGTGCCATTCGTGCTGGCCCGGGTGCTCGTCGTAGGCCAGGCGATCGGAGGCGCCGGCGGCGGCGTAGATGCGGGCTAGCCGCTCATAGGCTACCCGGACGTCCTCGATGACGAAGCAATCGTCCCGAGTGCCGGCCTCGATGAGGAGCGGCTTGGGAGCGATGAGGCCCGCCATCTCGGGGATGTCGCCGTAGCGGAGCAAGCCGGGGACGTACTGGGCGCCGCAGAAGTTGCCCTTGCCCCGCATGGTGAGGGCGTCTCCCTTGACGGTGCTCAGGTAGCCGCTGATGACGGCCACCTTGACCCGAGGGTCGTTGATGGCCAGGTGGGTGGTCATGGTGCCGCCGTAGGAGAGACCGAGCACGGCCAGGCGGTCGGCGTCCACCTCCGGCCGAGCGGCGAGCAGGTCCAGGGCGCGCATGCCGTCCCAGACGTTCTGGGCCAGCAGGGTGTAGCCATAGTACTCCCAGGCCATGCTCACCACGTTGCAGGGGTCCCGGTTGGGGCGCGACCACTCCGCCGGAGGACGACGCTCGCCGAAGGGGATCCAGTCGGGGGCGATCACCACGTACCCGCGGCGGACGGCCTGGAGGCCATAGTCGTAGTTGAGGCTGCGGATGAGGGCGGTCCTCTCGTCCTTGCCCTGGTCCAGCCCGACGGCGTCGTCCTTGCCGTTGCCGTGACCGTGGGCCGCCAGGATGCCCGGGCGTCTCTCACCCTGCCCGATGCCCTTGGGGATGAGCAGGTAGGCAGGGACGGTGACGCCGGGGGAGGAGTGGAAGTAGAGTTTGAGGCGCACGTGATCTCCCATGTCCTCCTCCGAAGCGACTTCGCTCTCCGGATCCGCGGGTTCCGGCCAGGGGCCGAGGCAGCGGCGGTAGGCGTCGGCGAAGCGACTGCGCCAGGCGTGGTAGTCGGCGACGGTCTCGCCGTCGAAGCAGAGGACGGGCTCGATCAGCCGGCCCAAGGCCTGGATGGCATCGTAGGCGTTTGCGTTGGCTCGGTCGGCCATTTCTCCTCCCTAGGGCAGGTTACAGGTTATAGGGGATAGGTTATAGGTTGTAGGGAATAGGTATTGTGTAGGTATTTGCGTAGCTGCTTTCGGAACAAGGTGTACATCCGGGCGTCAGCGGGAAGCTGCGCCGTATCAGCGGCATCAGCGGCCTATCCTGCTGGGCGGGCGAGAGCGTAGCGGTTGCCGCCGAAGTTGACCAGGGGGCCGGGGACGTCGCCCATGTAGGAGGCAAGCACCTCGCCCACGAAGATGGTGTGGTCTCCGGCCTCGGTCGCGGTGGTGAGGCGGCACTCGAAGTTGATGAAGGCATCTTCGATGAGGGGGGTGCTCAGGACGCGGCCGGGCACCATCTTCAGGCCGCACCGCTCCACTTTGTCCATCTCGCGGCCGGAGTGGCTGCCGCAGATGGCGACCGTCTCGGCCATGTGGGCAGAGGGGAAGGCGAGGACGAACTCGCCTGCCTGCCGGACAAGCTCGTTGGTGTAGCGGCTGTGGCCGACCGAGACGGCGAACATGGGCGGAGTGCCGGAAACGCGCATGACCCAGCCCGCGGGCATGACGTCCACAAAGCCGTCCTCCCGGCGGGTGACGACGAGGACGATCCACTCGGGCCGCTGCGCGGCGATGGCTTCGCTGGCGGTGACTTCTCTCATGGTCCCTCCTCTTGGGCCGGCTGGGCTGGGTGCATGATAGAGGTGAGAGGTGGGGTGTCAACCTGAGGAGGCAGACTCAGGCTGGGAGGGAAGCCCTTTGACACCTTCGGGTCCGTCGCCCTATAGTCCCGCTAATGGATGGCCCTGCGACCCACACGGCTCGCCACCGGACCGCCACCGGCGCGTGGACGGTGTTCGCGGCCGTGGCCGTGGCCGGCGCCGGAGGCATGGCCCTGGAGATGACGGCCTCCCGCATGCTGCTGCCCTACTACGGCGACTCCTATCTGGTCTGGGCCAACTTGATCGGGCTGGTGCTGGCCGCTCTCTCTCTGGGCTATTATGTGGGTGGGGCGGTGGCGGACCGATGGCCGTCCTCTCGTCTGCTGGGCCTGGCTTTGCTGGGCGCCGGCACGTGGACGGCCGGGATCCCAGCGCTGGGTTCGGTCTGGCTCCCCTACCTAGACCGGGTCATGCCGGTGAGCCAGACGGGGTGCGTGGTGGGCTCGTTCCTGGCGGTCACCATCCTACTGGCGGCGCCCGTGCTGCTCCTGGGTCTGGTACCTCCGTTGGCCATTCGGCTGCTTTTGGAGGGTGTGGCGGTTGCGGGGAATCTGACGGGACGAGTGTACGCCGTCTCCACCGTGGGCAGCATGGTGGGCACGTTCGCTCCGGTCCTGTGGCTGATGCCCGCCTTTGGGGTGCGCGCGACCTTCGCCGTTGCGGCGGCGGTTCTGGGGCTTACAGGCCTGTTGGGCCTGGCTGCGAGTGTGAGGAGAGGGCGGGCAGGGTCGTTCGGCCCTGCCCGGGATGCTTGGTAGGGGCAGGCCACCGTGCCTGCCCCAGTCTGAGGAGGGTTCGGGAATGATGGAGAAGGTCAAGTGGGGTATCATCGGCACGGGTGTGATCGCGCCCAGCCACGCTAGCGCCATAGCGGCCTCCGACTATGCCGAGTTGGTGGCGGTCTGCGATATTGACGAGCCTAAGGCGCGCGAGTTCTCGGCCAAGTATGGCAGCGTGCCCGTCTACACCGACTACATCCAGATGTTGGAGGAGGCTGGCCTGGAGGCGGTGAGCATCTGCACTCCCTCCGGCCTGCACTCGGAGATGACCATCGAGGCGGCCGACCGGGGGGTGAACGTCCTGTGCGAGAAGCCCATGGCCATCACCCTGGAGCAGATGGACGCTATGGTGGAGGCGGTCAACCGGACTGGCATCAAGGCCGAGGTCGTGTTCCAACGACGCACCAGCCCCTTGTCGCAGAAGGTGCGGGAGGCAGTGCAGAGAGGCGATTTGGGGCAGATGGTCCTAGGAGACGCCTACCTCAAATACTACCGCTCCCCCGCCTACTACAAGAGCGCCGACTGGCGCGCCACCTGGGCCCTGGACGGGGGTGGCGCCCTCATGAACCAGGGCGTGCATGGGGTGGACTTGCTGCTGTGGATCATGGGCTCGCCGGTCAAGACGGTCTTTGGCAAGGCCGAGGCCAAGGTGCGCGACATCGAGGTCGAGGACACGGCGGTGGCGGTGCTCACCTTCGAGAACGGCGCTTACGGGGTCATCGAGGGCACCACTTCCTGTAACCCGGGCGAAACCACCACCTTCGCCCTCCACGGCGACCGGGGCACCATCATCTTCGGCGACAAAGGCCTCGAGAAGTGGGCAGTGGCTCCCAGCCGCGAGGAGGTGGCCCAGCCGGTGGAGGTGCAGATCGAGGAGCAGCCGGCTCTGCTCTCCAGCGCCGACCCTCGGGCCGTGGCGGTCCAGGGACATCGGTTCCACGTGGACGATCTGGCCCGGGCCATCCGCGAGAACAAGAAGCCCTTTGTCACCGTGGAGGAAGCTCGGGCGGCGGTGGAGCTCATCCTGGCCATCTACCAGTCGGCACGGACGGGTCGGGAAGTGGTGATGAAGGACTTCGTGGGCCGGTAGGGGGATGGACACGGAGACGCGGAGACACTGAGACGCGGAGACAGGGAGAGGGGGAGACAGGGAGACGCGGAGAAGGCTGTGACGCCTCCGCATCTCCCCTCTCAGGGTCTTCCCCTCTCCCCCTCTCCCCCTCTCCGTGTCTCCCCGTCTCCGTGTCTCAGTGGCCGAGGCGCTTGCTGCATCGCGAGGCGGTGCCTATACTGGACGCTAACTGAATAGAGCGGCTGGGGGAGCTCGGTGACACCGGGCTGAGAGGGTCGTGGCACCCGCGAGGGAGCTAGCGGCCGACCCCTGGAACCTGAACTGGGTAAGGCCAGCGTAGGGAAGCACGAGTCCACAGAGCGGCTACCCATGAGGCAGCCGCTCTCTTGGTTTTGGGGTGCCGGAGGTGGGAATGCTGGGGCTGGTAGTGTCGGGGGGTGACTGCGAGCCGCCTCATAGGCTCGAGGAGTGGTCCCGCCGGGCTGAGGTGGTGATCGCCGCCAACGGGGGAGCGGAGCACGCCCTGCGCCTGGGGCTGACGCCCTCTCTAGTAGTGGGCGATCTGGATTCCCTGTCGGCGCGTGTGCGGGAAAGGCTGGAGGCAGCGCCGGTCACGTTTATACGTCACCGCCCGGACAAGGACGAGACGGACACCGAGTTGGCCTTGCGGGCAGCCCTGGACGGCGGATGCGACGAAGTGGTGCTGCTTTGCGCCCTGGGCGGACGCCTGGACCACACTCTGGCGAACGTGTTTCTTTTGGCCCTGCCCGGAATGGACGATCGCGGCCTCCTGGCCTCCGGCGACACCGAGGTGCGACTAGTGCGTCGCACTGCCCGTCTCGAGGGGGCTGCGGGGGACCTGCTGACGCTCCTGCCTTTCGGGGCGGACGCAGTGGGGGTACGGACGGCCGGATTGGCGTATCCGCTCGACGGGGAGACCCTGCCGGTGGGTTTCGCCCGAGGGGTCAGCAACGTGTTCGAGGAAGACGTGGCCGAGGTCAGCCTGCAAGGGGGCGCCCTGCTGGCGGTGCACCTGCGGCGCGGTGGCAAGGCAAGGCAGGTAGACTGATGGCCAAGATGGTAATGGGGATCCAGGTGATCCCCCAGGCTGAGGACGTGTACGGTGTGGTCGACCGGGCCATAGAGGCGATCCGGGCCAGCGGCCTGCGCTACGAAGTGACGCCCATGGAGACGGTGGTGGAAGGGGAGCTGGACGAGCTGCTGGACGTGGCCAGAAGGGCGCACCGAGCCGCCCTGGAGGCAGGCGCCCGCAGTGTCCAGACTCACATCAAGCTGGCGGAACGGGGAGGGGGCCGCGACGTGAGCGTCGCCGACATCATGGCCCGATATCGCTGATGGCAGGCGGGAGTTCGGCCTTCCGCCGTCTGGCACAGCGCTGGCGGGAGTGGGCGCCAGCGGCACTACTCATCGCCGGGCTGCTGGCCGTATGGGAGGTAGCAGTGCGGGTCACGGGCACGCCGGAGTGGCTCCTGCCGGCCCCCAGTGCTATCGCCTCTGCTATGGTGGATTCGGCCGCCCTGCTAGCGGGCCACACGGAGCGGACTCTGGTGGAGACGGCTGTGGGGCTGGCAGCGTCGGTAGTGACGGGGGTGAGCCTGGCGGTGGCGGTGGACCTCCTACCCTCCTTGCGGCGGGCCATCTACCCCATCCTAGTGGTGTCCCAGACTATTCCCATAATCGCCTTGGCGCCGCTGCTGGTCGTCTGGTTCGGGTTTGGGCTCCTGCCCCGGGTACTAGTGGTGACGCTGGTCTGCTTCTTCCCCATTGCCATCAGCACCGCTCAGGGGCTGGCCGGGGCAGACCCGGACATGGTGGCCCTGTTGGCCTCAATGGGAGCGGGGCGCCTGCAGATCTTCCGCAAGGTGAGGCTGCCCGGGGCCCTGCCGGCGGCCTTCTCCGGGCTACGCATCGCCGCCACGTACGCCGTGATCGGCGCCGTCATCAGCGAGTGGGTGGGAGCGAGCCGGGGCCTAGGCATCTTCATGATCCGGTCGGCCAATTCCTACCTCACGGCCCGCCTGTTCTCGGCCATTGCCGTCACGTCGCTGTTGAGCATCGGCCTGTTCGGACTGGTGGTGCTATTGGAGAGGGTAGCATTGCCGTGGTACTACGCGGCCAGACGGGAGGAAAGATGGGAGGACCTGGGATGAAACTGGACATGACGCGGGCGAACACAAGGTTCGCTCCTAACGAGGCGAGGGCAGTGGTGAGGTGGGTCAAGACACCAGCAGATGCAACGTCAGCCCCGGCGGGGACGCGGACTGGGGCAAGGTGGATCGCCATTGCCTTGATGGCGGTCATGGTGCTGGCGCTGGCCGCCTGCCGGCCGACGCCGGCTGCGCAGCAGGTGGTGCTCATGCTGGACTGGGTGCCAAACACCAACCACACCGGCATCTACGTGGCCCTGGATAAGGGTTGGTACCGAGAACAAGGCATTGAGCTGGAGATCATCCAACCGGCGGAGGCTGGTGTGGAGCAGGTAGTGGGGGCGGGGCAGGCGCAGTTCGGCATCAGCTTCGCCGAGTGGCTCACGGCGGCGCGGGTGGAAGGGATTCCCATAGTGTCTCTCGCTGCCATCATCCAGCACAACACTTCCGGCTTTGCCTCGCCGGCCGAGAAGGGGCTGGAACGCCCTCGCGACCTGGAGGGGCATCGGTATGGGGGTGGCGGGCTGGAGATCGAGCGGGCCATGCTGCGGGCCCTCATGGAGTGCGACGGTGCCGATGTCGATCGGGTGGAATTCGTGGACGTGGGCTATGCCGACTTCTTCGTGGTCACCCAGCGGGAGGTGGACTTCACCTGGATCTACTACGCCTGGACCGGGATCGAGGCGGAGATTCGCCAGGTCCCCATCAACGTCATCTGGCTACGGGACTACGTCGAGTGCGTGCCCGACTACTACACGCCCATCATCATCACCAGCGAAGCTCTGATCGCTGAGGAGCCGGACCTGGTGCGCCGCTTCATGGCGGCCACGGCGCGAGGCTACCAGTACGCCATCGAGGACCCGGAGGGAGCGGCCGAGATTCTACTTGCGCACGCTGAGGCCGATGAGGAACTGGTGCGCCGCAGCCAGGAGTGGCTCAGCCCCCGCTATGCCGAGGACGCTCCCCGATGGGGCGAGCAGGACCTGGCCGTGTGGCAGCGGTTCACCGACTGGATGTACGAAAACGGGTTGATCGCTCAGCCTATCGAGGCCGAAGCTGCCTTCACCAATGACTTCCTTCCCCAGGAGTAGGCGCGCCGTCCAGGTGCAACACCTCAGCAAGTGGTACCGCGTGGACGGTCACGTGGTCCAGGCGCTGGCCGACGTGACGCTGGGGGCGGACGAGGGCGAGTTCGTTAGCATCGTCGGCCCCAGCGGCTGCGGCAAGACAACCCTTTTCAACCTGATCTGCGGGCTGAGTCGTCCCGACGGCGGCCGTATCCTTCTGGACGGCCGAGAGATGAGAGGGGAGCGAGGACGGGTGGCCTACATGCCCCAGAAAGACGTGCTCCTGCCTTGGCGGACGCTGTTGGAGAACGTGCTTCTGGGCGCCGAAGTGGATGGCCAGCCTATGCTCCAGGCGCGGCAGGAGGCGCTGGAGCTGATGTCCGCCTTCGGACTCGAGGGGTTCGAGCACCGCTATCCTCACGAGTTGTCCGGGGGTATGCGGCAGCGAGCGGCCCTCCTGCGCACTTACCTCTTTCACCGAGATGTGCTCCTGCTGGACGAGCCCTTCGGTGCCCTGGATGCCCTCACTCGACGGCAGATGCAGGTGTGGCTCATGTCGGTATGGGAGGAGCGCCGCAAGACCATCCTCTTCGTCACCCACGACGTGGAGGAGGCGGTGTTTCTGTCCGACCGGGTCTACGCCCTCACGCCTCGACCGGCCCGGGTCAGTCACGAGATGGAGGTGGACCTGCCCCGGCCGCGGAGGCCGGCACTACTGGCGGCACCGGAGTTCGTGGCCGCCCGAGCGGAGCTGCTGGGGGCGCTGCTGCCGGGGTGATCTAGCCGCGTAGAGCGGAGAGAAGGGCACGGGGGACAGGAGCAAAGGAGACGGGACAGCGGGGAGGGAACGCTCTTCGCCAGTTCCTGTTCGCTACTCGCCTATTCGCTTCTCTACGGTGAGTCCCCTTACGTGCTTGCTTCTTCCTCGGGCTTAGAGTAGCATTTGTATACCCCCTAGGGGTATACAGAGCACCATTCGAGAGAGCGACCATGGCCATAAGAGTAGTAGATACGCGTTGTCCTCAGAACCATAGGTGCCCGTCCGTGCGCCTATGCCCAGTGGGGGCGCTCAAGCAGGAGGGCTACTCCGCTCCCAGGGTGGACGAGGAGAAGTGCATAGACTGCGGCCGGTGCGTGCGGCACTGCCCTATGGGCGCTCTAAGGGAGTGAGTCCGCCCCCTACTCCGGCCGGCCATCGGCTCCGCCGGAGAGGTGTCTGGCCAAGGAAGGGGGCTGGCTGTCACTGCCAGGTGGGAGTGTTCGGTGAGGCGCCGCGCTTGCGAAGAACGGGCAGTCGGCGAATAATACTGCAAGTATTTGCAGGAGGGGCGCCATGCACATCCCCGATGGGTTTCTCAGTACTCCTGTAGCCGTTGGCAGTTGGGCGGTGTCGACCGGCGCTGTCGGTTATGCCGCGCGCCGGGCCGCCCGTGAGCTAGGTGACCGGCAGGTGCCTCTGATGGGGGTATCGGGGGCGTTCATATTCGCTGCCCAGATGCTCAACTTCCCTGTTGCCGGGGGAACATCTGGGCACTTGCTTGGGGGCGCGCTGGCGGCGATCTTGCTCGGCCCTTGGCAGGCAGCTCTTGCGCTCACTGCCGTTCTGGGAGTGCAGGCGCTGCTCTTCCAGGATGGCGGGCTGCTGGTGCTGGGAGCGAACGTCCTCAACATGGCGGTGGTGGGTGTGCTCACGGCCTGGCTGACCTACCGGGCCGGACTGGCCCTGCTGGGTAGCGGGCGGACCGCCTCTCTGGTGAGCACCTTCGTGGCTGCCTGGCTCTCGGTGGTGGTGGCATCGCTGCTCGCGGCGGTGGAGCTGGCCCTCTCCGGCGCTTACGCTGCCGGCGCGGTGTTGACGGCCATGGGTGGGGTGCACCTGCTGATCGGACTGGGCGAGGGACTGATCACCACCGCGGTGATCGCTTTCGTGACGGCGACTCGCCCGGGTCTGCTCGCCCTGCAGCCGGCTCGGGCTTAGGAGGAATCACGTGGCCAAGCGCACGCTCGCGGTCGGTCTGTTAGCGGCTATGCTTTTGGTACTCCTGTCGCCTCTGGCCTCTTCTTTCCCCGATGGGTTGGAGCGGGTGGCCGAGGACCTCGGCTTCATTGATCGGGCTCAAGATCCCGCCTACGAGACTCTTCCGGACTACACGGTGCCGGGGGTGGCCAGTGAGGGCCTCTCCACCATCCTGGCCGGGGCCATCGGCGTGACGGTCGTATTCGGCGTGACCTGGGGCATTGGCACCCTGCTGAAGCGGCCGAAGACTGCCGGTGAGACCGTGGCTCCCGGGCCGGGGCGTGAGACCGGTTGAGGGAGGCCCATCGTCTGGACCCGTACATCCCTGGATCCAGCCCGCTCCACCGAGCCGACGCCCGCCTGAAGCTGGTGGGTATGCTCGCATACGTGCTCCTGCTGGGGGCCATCCCCTGGCGGGCGTGGCCGGCCTATTCGGCGCTGGCTGCCCTGGCCGGGGCCGTCTGGGTGACATCCGGGATCGCTCCCCGTTCGCTTTTCCGCCGAGTGGCCCCCATAGTTCTCTTCGGCGGCCTCGCCGCGGTAGGGGCGCTGTTCCAGCCGGGCGACCACGCCTACCGGTTGGGCCGGGTCCTTTGGCTGGACTTCGTCGTATCGGAGGAGGGGGCGCGGCAGTGCGGTCTGCTGATAATGCGCTCGGCGCTGTCGGGCGCCCTGGTGGCGGTGTACATAGCGGTGACCCGCTTCGGGGATACGGTGCAGGCGTTGCGATGCCTGGGCGTCCCCGCCGTGCTGACCGCCACCCTGAGCTTCGTGTACCGTTACCTCTTCGTGCTGCTGGACGAGGCGTTCCGGCTGGATCGGGCCCGGGAGTCTAGGACGTTGCAGCCCCCCTCTCTGCGACGACTCGGCGCCCAGGTGCGGACCTACGCTCGGCTGGTGGGGACGCTGTTCCTGCGCGCCTACGACCGCAGTGAGCGGGTGCATCAGGCCATGTTGGCGCGCGGCTACACCGGAGAGTTCCGTCCTTTGGATCCGTCGCGCTGGACGGACGCCGACACTCGGGCAGGGGCGATCTGGGCCGCCGCCCTGGCGGCAGTGGCCTTGGCGGTCTGGCTATGACTGGCGCCCGAAGCCTCGGCGGGGAGCAGAGCCCCGACCTGGAGGTAAGCGGGCTGTCCTTCGCCTACCCCAGCGGGCAGGTAGCCCTCCGTGACGTCTCCCTGCGGGTGTGGCCGGGCGAGCGGGTGGCACTGGTGGGGCCCAACGGCGCGGGCAAGTCCACCCTCATGCTGCACCTCAACGGCATACTGGCCGGCACCGGTGAGGTGCGGGTCGGAGGGGTAGGCGTGAATGAGCGCACCAAGAGGGTGGTGCGGGCGATGGTCGGGCTGGTGTTTCAGGACCCGGATGACCAGCTCTTCTCGCTACGGGTGATCGAGGACGTGGCCTTCGGGCCGCTGCAAGAGGGGGCGACGCCGGCCGAGGCCCGGACTCGGGCCCTGTGGGCGCTGGAGCAGGTGGGAATGGCGGCCCTGGCGGAGCGGGCGCCGCACCAGCTCAGCCTGGGCGAGCGGAAGCGGGTGGCTGTCGCTACCGTGTTGGCCATGCGGCCGCGCCTCCTGGTGCTGGACGAGCCCACGGCCGGGCTCGATCCTCGGGGCCGCCGGGAGCTGATATCCCTGCTCCGGTCCATGCCCCAGACCATGTTGGTGGCGACGCACGACATGCGGCTGGTGTGGGAGCTCTGCCCGCGCACCGTCATCATGGACGGGGGCCGAGTGGTGGCTGACGGAGCCACCGCGGAGCTGCTGGCGGATGCTGAGCTGCTGGAGGCGCATGGGCTGGAGACGCCCTGGCAGGGAGCGCCCCCGGCTGGTATGGTACCGGGATCCGTCGCTGGGGGAGCGAGCCGGTGCCTGAGCTGACGCGGCACGTGGCCGTGCTGCTAGACATGGCCGGCTGCCCCAAATGCTGTCGTCAGTGCTGGCTTGGGGCAGAGCGTAACCGGCGGCTACCGGCCGAGGCCCTGAGGCAGGTGGCGGCCGAGTTCCGCGCCTGGCGGCGGCTCGGCTTCAGGGCTGACGAGACACCGGGTCAGCAGGCTTCGTTCCACATGCCGGTGGCCAGACCGGCGTGCTGCCACAGGCGACCGGAGAGCGGTCGCCTGTACACACGCAGGGATCTGGTGACTCGCTGGGTGCGGCAGTTGGCCGGGGAGGGTAAGCTGGGGCCGCGCCGAAGCCTCATGCCAGAGCTACCCAGCCGGCCGAAGGGCCGGCTGGGGATGAGCCCGCGAAGGCGGCTTCGCCTAGGTAGCCGGGGGCTTTCAGCCCTCGGCGCGTCCTGCCTCAAAGCCACGCACGGCCAGGAGGAACTCCCGCAGGGCCTGCTGATACAGCCTGATGTCGGTTCCCAGGGAGACCATGTTGTAGCCGGCCTCGAACCATTCTCGGGCCAGCGGCAACGTCGTAGGCTGGCAGCCGGCGCTCTTGTCGTGGGAGCGACAAGCCTCCGCCACCCGGCGGCGGGCGGCGATGTACCTGGGATCATCGAACTGGCCCAGGATGCCCATGTTCAGGGTCAGGTCGTTCTGACCTACCCATCCCACGTCTATCCCGGGTACGGAGAGGATGTCGTCAATGGCTTCCACCGCCTCGGGGCTCTCGATCTGGGCCACCAGAACCGTCTGCTCGTTGGCCCAGTCGGCATACTGACGCAAGTCGGGGAGCTGATACCCCGTCTGGGCCCCGCCCAGGCCCATGCCGCGGCTTCCCATGGGGGGATACTTAGCCGCCTCCACGAACCTCCGAGCCTCGTCGGCACTCCTGACGTTGGGCATCATGATCCCCATGGCGCCCAGGTCCAGACAGCGGGGGACGTAATGGCCCCAGGGGCCGGGCACCCGCACTATGGCGGGAAGGCCGATCGCGTGGCAGGAGGCCAGGATAGGAGCCAGCGTCTGCAGCGACAGGCCGGTGTGCTCCAAGTCTAGCAGGAGGAAGTCCAATCCCAGAGGCGCTAGGAGGTGAGCCACGTTAGGCACGGCGAACTCCATCACCATGTGCCCCAATACGAGCCGGCGCTGGGCCAGAGCCTGCTTCAGGGGATTGGGTTGCATCACGCCACTCCGCCGAAGCGCTCGAGCTTGGCCCGGAAGAGAGGATGGTCCAGGACGTTGGGGTTGGCGACGTGCTCGGGGACCTCGCCGCGGGCTACGGCGAGGCAGGCCTGGCAGGCCTCCTCGGTCAGGTCCCGCGTGAGCTCGGTGGTCCAGGCGATGGCGTGAGGGGCCAGTATGACGTTGTTCAGCTTAAGGATGGGATCGTCCGGGTCGGGCGGTTCCTTCTCCAGGACGTCCAGGCCTGCCCCGGCGAGGCGACCCTGGCGCAGGGCCTCGGTCAGCGCCGCCTGATCCACGATGGGGCCGCGGGCGGTGTTGACCAGGTAGGCGGTGGGCTTCATGAGGGCGAGCTCCCGAGCGCCGATGAGGTGGCGGGTCTGCTCGTTCAGGGGGCAGTTGATGGCCACCACGTCGCACTCGGCCATGAGGGTATCCAGGTCCACCAGTTCGACTCCGAGGGCTTCGGCCTTCTCCCGGGACACGAAGGGGTCGTGGGCCAGGAGGCGAGGGAAGCGGAACACCCCGGCCAGCCGCATGAACTCGCTGCCGATGTTGCCCAGCCCCACCGAGCCCAGGACTATGCCGCGGGTGCTATGACCGAACTCGGGCAGGTCGCCCCGCCAGAGCCCCTGCCGGACGGCCCGGTCCTTCTCCGGCAGGCGCTTCAGGAGGGCCAGCGTGAGAGTGAGGGCTCCCTCCGCCACCGAGGGGCCGATGGCCCTCGGAGCGATGGCGATGGCTACCCCGGCGGCGGTGCAGGCGTCCACGTCTATCATGTCGTAGCCCACGCCCCAGCGGGCGATGAGGGCCAGCCGTTGCACGCCCTCGAATGAGCGGGCCGAGTACCGGATGCCCAGGCTGAGCACGGCATCCACCCGCCCGATCTCCTCCGCCTGGGCAGTGTCGCCCATCTCCGGCAGCCAGACGTAGCGCATCCCCTCGTTGGCGCCTACCACGCTGCGGACGTAGTCCTCCACGTAGGCCAGACCCTCGCTCCTGAAGTCCGGAGACAACCCGATGATGAACTCCTGCGTCACAGGCCCTCCTCTGGGGGATACATTGGGCTCACTCATCCGGCGGATGTTACACCAGGAGGAGTGGGCGGCCAAGGGGCTTTTGCGCAGGCAGTGTGGGGGCGATACATTGGTGCAGATAGCGACCTGAGAAAGCTAGACAGGTCGGAAGGGCAGAAGGTGATGCAGTTATGAAGCGGGTAGCGCTCGTCGCGGTGTTGGTGGCGATGGCGGGTGTAATTGCCTACTTCCTGTGGCATCCCGGCGGAGGGGCGCGGGCCGCCGACGTTGGATCGGCGGAAACTGTGGTCGTGAGCCGACAGACCTTGACTAGCGAAGTGGCTGCTTCGGGCTCAGTCTCGGCCGAGCGGCAGGTGAGCCTTTCGTTCAAGACGCCCGCCCGGGTGGCCGAAGTGTACGTAGAGGAGGGCCAGCAGGTGGTGGCGGGCCAGCCGCTCGCGGCGCAGGAGACGGCCGAGCTGGAGTTGCAGCTGCAGTTGGCGCAGACGGCGCTGCGGTTAGCGGAGGCTCAGGCGGAAAGAAGCATGGCCCCCGCTGCTCAGGAGGACATCGCCGCGGCCCGCGCGGCGCTGCACTCAGCAAGGGCAGCGTACGACCGGGCCCTGGAAGGTCCCACAGCTGAGCAGATCACTATGGCCGAAGTCCAGCTCAAGAAGGCGGAGATCGCCCTGCAGCGAGCTCAGACGGCTTACGACGAGGTGAAGTGGGTGGGCGCCATAGCTGCACTGCCCCAGGCGCTCTCCCTGCAGGCGGCCACTCTGGACTACGAGGCTGCCAAAGCCAACTACGAATTGCAGACCCGGCAGGCCCAGCCGGCAGACCTGGCCGCTCTCGCTGCCCAGATCGCCCAGGCAGAGGCGCAGCTCGCCCGGCTCGAGCGTGGGCCCACGGCGGAGGACCGACGGGTTCTGGAGCTGCAGGTGGAGCAGGCTCGCCTGAACCTAGAGCAGGTCCAGCTGCAGCTGGACAACGCGGTCCTCAGGGCCCCCTTCGATGGCCTGGTAGCGACTGTGAATGTGGAGCCGGGGCAGATCGCTGCTACCGGCTTGCCGGCCATCACGCTGGTGGACTGCGGCCGATATCACATCAACGTCCAGGTGGACGAGGCCGACGTTGGACGGGTGGCAGTGGGGCAGCCCGCGGTAGTGGAGCCGGAAGCTTTTCCCGGTCTCTCGTTGCCGGGGCACGTGGCCAACATTGGTATCACCCGTACCGTAGCCGAAGAGGCCACCACGCTAGTCGGCGGAAGCGGAGTAGTGCAGTACGCCGTGCGGGTGGAAGTAGATGAGCCCTTCGATCGGCTGCGCCCGGGCATGACGGCCCAGGTGCTGATCCAAGTAGACAGACGGGAGGACGCCTTGGTGGTGCCCAACCGCGCCGTGCGACTGGACCGGGAGACAGGCATCACCTACGTCGAGAAGCTGGTCAACGGCGATCCCGTAAGGGCCGAGGTCATTCTGGGAGTGCAGGAGTTAGGGATGACCGAGGTGCTGGCCGGCCTGGAGGAGGGCGAGGTGGTGATCCTGCCTTCGTCGTCCTCGCTGGAGGAGCTGCGCCGCACCTTCATACCCACGGGGGACTGATGGCTGGCACAAACGCCGGTGCGCCTGTCATAGAAGTGAGGGGCGTCGGCAAGGTCTACTCCTTGGGCAAGGTTCAGGTGCGCGCCCTGGACAACGTCAGCCTCACCATATGGGCGGGAGAGTCGGTGGCCATCATGGGTCCGTCCGGCTCTGGGCAAGTCCACTCTGATGAACGTCATAGGCTGCCTGGACCAGGCCACCGATGGGCAGTATCTACTGCGGGGTGTGGATGTAAGCCGACTCAACGACAACCGGCTGGCCGAGGTCC
Source organism: Anaerolineae bacterium (assembly GCA_013178015.1). Classification (NCBI taxonomy): domain Bacteria; kingdom Bacillati; phylum Chloroflexota; class Anaerolineae; species Anaerolineae bacterium. The sequence continues at coordinate 26,323 of JABLXR010000051.1, read as the reverse complement.
GGAACCGGGAGATTGGCTTCGTCTTTCAGTCGTTCAACCTCTTGCCTCGGATATCGGCAGTAGAGAATGTGGAACTGCCGCTGGTGTATGCCGGCCAGGTCAGTGGCCGGCGGGCGCGGGCGGTGAGGGCGCTGGAGGCGGTGGGCCTGGGCCACCGGGTGCATCACAAACCCAACGAGTTGTCTGGCGGCGAGCGACAGCGGGTAGCCATCGCCCGGGCGCTGGTGAACGACCCCGCCATCATTCTGGCGGACGAGCCCACTGGGAACCTAGATAGCCGGTCCGGAGCGGAAGTGATGGGCATCTTTCGGCGCCTGAACGAGGAGGAAGGCATCACTATCGTGTTCGTGACCCATGACCCCGACATAGCCTGCTGCACTGGGCGCATCCTGCGGCTACGGGATGGCCGTCTGGTGGGGGAAGAGGCGGTGCCTGAGGACCAGCGGCGTGAGGTGTGGGAGGCAATGAGCACCACGCCCCGGGAAGCCGAGGTGGTGAGCGATGGTGCTGCTGGATAGCATCAGGATGGCCTTCTCTGCCCTCATGGGCAACAAGCTAAGGTCGGCCCTCACCATGCTGGGCATTGTCATCGGTGTGGGTGCGGTGATCGCCTTAGTGAGCCTGGGCGAGGGCGTGCGGGACTTGGTCTCCCGTCGGCTCCAGGCGATTGGGTCCAACCTGCTCTTCGTGGCCCCCGGGTCATTGAGTGAGCTAGGAGGCGGCGGGGCGGCATCGGTGCTGGGCTCCAACCGCGCCGTGCTCACCATGGGCGACGTGGAGGCGCTGATGGACCCGGCCGCTGCTCCGCACGTGGCCCAGGTCAGCCCGGAGATCAGCACCATAGCGGAGGTAGCCAGCGGGGGGGTGAGCAAGAGGGTGACAGCAGCTGGGGTGTGGCCCAATTACCCCGAAGTACGGAATCTCGTCGTTGCCTACGGGAGCTTCATCCTGGAGCGCGACGTGTCGAGCCGGGCCACGGTCTGCGTGCTCGGCCCCAAGATCGCCCGCGAGCTGTTCGGCGATAGGCTACCTCTGGGTGAGCGAGTGCGGATCCGGGGCGTGCCTTACACGGTGGTGGGGGTCCTGGAAGCCAAAGGTGGCTCAGCCTTCGCCGATGTGGATAGCTACGTTTACGTGCCTCTGTCTACGGCCCAGATACGGCTGCTCCCCCTGCGAGGGCAGGGCGGCCAACTGGGGGTGAGCACCATCTACGTCCAGGCTTCCAGCGAGGCCGACCTGGACCGAGCGGCAGATGAGATTGCCGCCATCCTGCGGTACCGTCACCGCATAGGTATCGGCGACGACGATGACTTCACCATCATCAACCAGGGGGACGTGACCGCCATCTTCGGGGAGATAACGGGCGTGCTCACTGCCTTCCTGGGGGCCATCGCCGGCATCTCCCTGCTGGTCGGCGGAATCGGGATAATGAACATAATGCTGGTCTCGGTGACCGAGCGCACCCGGGAGATCGGCATTCGCAAAGCAGTGGGCGCCAAGCGGCGGGACATCCTCACCCAGTTCATGGTGGAGGCGGTCTTCCTCTCTCTGGTGGGAGGGGTAGCCGGCATTGCCCTGGGCTGGCTGGTGGCTGTGCAAGCCGGGTCCTTCATCCAGGGCGTCAGGCCGCTGGTGACTCCTGAGACGGTGCTACTGGCTGCCGGAGTGTCGGCGGCGGTGGGCCTCTTCTTCGGCATCTACCCGGCCCGCCGAGCTGCCTCCCTGAACCCGATTGAGGCTCTACGGTACGAGTGAGGTCTTGGTGACCCGATTGGTGCGATCAGTCTGCTTCCGGTTGGCTCCGTGCCTATTGACCCTAATGGTGGCCTCCTGCGTCCCGGGTGGGTCGGGCGCTCCACCGACTCCCACGATCATGCGGCTGCCCGCTGAGACCAGAGCGGCAGTCCAGACGCAGCAGGCACAGCGGCGGTTCGGACAGGCCACGTTAGCGGCGACGGAGGCGCCCGTCCCCCCTCCTAGGGATAGCTCGACCTCAACCCCGGCCGCGGCTGAAGTCGCAGTAAGCCCAACTCTCACTCCTGCTGCGCCGACGATGGCGCCGCAATCACAGGGCAGCTCCGGCCCCACTGTGGTGAGCCCAGCCTCGGTCGGAGAGAGAGTGGAGCATGTGGTGCGGTGGGGTGAGCATCTTACCGCCATAGCTCGCCGATACGGGGTAACGGTGCAGGCCATCGTCGAGGCGAACGGTATCGCCAATCCTTCGGCTATCTACGCCGGCCAGGTCCTGGTGATCCCCGGGGCGGTTGAGGACGCGGCTGCGGTTGGGACGGCCGCCGCCACGATGGTGCCCGCGCCGACACCTACGCCCTTCGCCTCGCCCCGCCAGCCGACAGAGACGATCCCGGCCTCGAGAACGGTGGAGCACGTGGTGCGCGCTGGGGAGAACCTGACTTCTATCGCCCGCCGCTACGGGACCACTGTTCAGGCACTGGCTGAGGCCAACGGAATCGTCAATCCGTCGGCAATCTACATCGGCCAGGTTCTGGTCATCCCCGGGGCCACGTCGGATGTACCTCCGGCACCGATGGTCACGCCCACCGTGGCGCCGACACCGACACCGGCTGCGTCGGCTGAGGGGCAGGCGGAGATTGCTGGACGGCGAATCGCCTTTCAGGTAAGCAGTGGCGGCGACATCTGGTCCGTGGGAGCGGACGGCTCGGGCTTGGCGCGGCTGACGCACGGTCTCGACCCGGCCTGGTCGCCTGACGGACGGCAACTGGCCTTCGTGCGCTGGGACGAGCCGCGGGGGCTTTACGTTCTGGACGTAGGGGCGGGCCAGGAGAGGCTGGTGCGAGGTGGGAACCTGATCAAGCGTCCTACCTGGGCGCCGGGCGGGGATCTTCTAGCCTTTTCCTGGCAGTCGAGCGGCGCCGAACCCACTCGCCTCTGCTTCCCTGGCTTCGGCTGCATCGAACTGCCGGGCCAAGAGGTCTGGTCGCTGGCAGTAGTGGACCTGGAGGGCAACACCCGCACAGATCCCGCTGCCGACCAGCGTAGCTTCTGTCCCAGCTGGTCGCCCCGCGGCGACTGGATTGCCTACCAGGGCGAGAACGGCCTCAAGGCCACGGCTCCGGGTCAGCAGCCCTGGGTGATCCTGAACGATGTGGCCGCCGTGTGCCCCGAGGTGGCGCCTGACGGGCAGCGGCTGGTGTTCATGTATCGGCAGCACGATCACTGGGAGATATACACCGCCCTATCCGATGGCACTGGCTTGAGGCCGCTGACCCAGGCGTCGCCCCTGGCGGAGCGGCCAGCGGAGAATGTGGCGCCCACGTGGTCTCCCGATGGCAGCCAGGTGCTCTTCCTGAGCGACCGGGATGGGCGGTGGCGGCCTTATATCATGGAGGCGGACGGGTCGGGGCAGAGGCCGTTCCTGCCAGAGGTGTTCGATCGCTTCGACTTCCGGTATGAGTTCGCGGCCGAGCGTGTGTTCACCTGGCGCTAAGGTCGGCGATGGAACAGGATGCAGGCAAACGGGGTGCACGGGCGGTGTGGAACTGGGGCGTTCTGTCCAACGCGGTTCTGGCTTCCGTGCTCAAGCGGCGGCCTGTGTGTCGCTGGAACAGGGCCGAGCCTCGGGCTGAGGCCCTCCGCGCCGATTTTGGACCCGACCCTGGGGGCTGCTCTCTTGTGCCGGACTGCCCGAGGGTGGTTCTCGCACTGGTGGGCGGCCGCAGGTAGCCTGATGGACCATGTCTGAGCGATCGGAGAAGACTCTATTCGACGAGGCGCGTATCCACGTTGCAGCCGGCGACGGCGGCAACGGCATCGTGAGCTTCCGCCGGGAGAAGTATGTCCCTTTGGGAGGCCCCAACGGGGGCAGTGGTGGCCCGGGAGGCAGCGTGTACCTGCAGGCGGATGAAGGCCTGAACACGTTGGTGGGCCTGCGGAGCCAGAGCCACATCCGTGCCGGCCGGGGCGGACACGGGGGGAGCAAGAACAGGCAAGGGGCTGCCGGGAACGATGCGGTGGTGCGGGTTCCGCTAGGCACGGTGGTCTACGATGACGAGACGGGCAGAGTGCTGGGAGACCTCACCCAGCCCGGGCAGCGGCTGCTCGTGGCCCGAGGAGGCCGAGGAGGCCGAGGCAACGCTGCCTTCGCCACCCCCACAAACCAGGCCCCTCGCATCGCCGAGCGGGGTGACCCAGGGGAGCGGCGCTGGCTGCGCCTCGAGCTCAAGCTGATCGCCGACGTAGGGCTGGTGGGAATGCCCAATGCCGGCAAGTCCACTCTCCTGTCGGTGATTAGCTCCGCCCGCCCCAAGATCGCTGAGTACCCCTTTACTACGCTTCAGCCGAACCTGGGGGTGGTCCTCTTGGACGATGGCTACTCCTTTGTGGTGGCGGACCTGCCGGGCCTAATAGCGGGGGCGCATCAGGGAGCCGGCCTGGGTCACAGGTTCCTGCGGCATGTGGAGCGCACTCGGGTCATCATCCATATGGTTGATGGGTCCTCAGAAGACCCGCGGGAGGACTACCGGCAGATCCGGGAGGAGCTGGCGGCGTTCGACCAGGCCCTGGCGGAGAAGCCCGAGATCGTGGCGGTGAACAAGCTGGACCTGCCCGAGGCTCGAGAGAGATTCCCCGAGTTGCGCAGGAAGCTGGCAACCACGGGCGTGACCGTTCTCGGCATCTCGGCAGCCACCGGCGAGGGCGTTCGGGCGCTCTTGGCTGAGACCAGGCGCATGCTCGAGTCGCTGCCTCCTGAGGAGGTTCGCCCGGTTCTACCCGAGGTCCGGCCTCCGGCGGTGGACGAGAAGGAGGCGGCGGTACGAATCTTCCGTCGCTCCGATGGCGCCTGGATTGTGCGGGCGCCTTGGCTAGAGAGGCTAGCCCGGCGGACGGCGTGGGGCATGCCGGAAGCGGTGGAGCGCTTCCAGCGGACTCTGGACCGGTACGGCATCACCACTACGCTGGAAGAGGTGGGTGTGCGCCCGGGGGACACCGTCATCATCGGGGAGGCCGAGCTCGAATGGGAGCGCTAGAGCGGCTAGGGGTCCTGGGCGGCACCTTCGACCCCATACATGTGGGGCACCTGCTCATGGGCCAGACGGCCTATGAGGCTCTGGGCCTGGGCCTGGTGCTCTTCGTGCCCGCGGGAGTACCTCCACACAAGCGCAAGCTGGAGCGGGGCGAGGCCCAGGCGCGGCTGGCCATGACCCGGGCGGCGGTGGGAGGGGATGCCCGGTTCGCCGTCAGCACGGTGGACATGGAACGGCCGGCTCCTCATTACACCGTGGATACCCTGGCATTGCTGGCTGAGCAGTATAGCCTGGGGCCGGACTCCATCTATTTCATCATCGGTTCGGACTCGCTGGAACAGCTCCACACGTGGCATCGCGCGGGTGAGTTGGTGCAACGGTGCCTGCTAGCGGTGATCGGGCGGCCTGGGCACCCGATAGACCTGCCGGCCGTGTACGACAGAGTGCCCCAGGTGGAAGGGCGGCTGATGGTGCTAGACATGCCCGCGATCGGGATATCCTCTACCCTTCTACGGCGAATGGTCGCCTGTGGGCGTTCGATCCGGTACTGGGTGCCTCCGGGCGTGGAGAGGATCATCGAGGAGAGAGGTCTGTACTGCCGGCCGGTGGCACAGACGATGGGCGGCAGTCGCTAGCATGTCGGTCCTCTTCTCCACTGGCTCGCTCTATGGATTGCCATATCATCTGGCTTTCCGGCTGGCGTCGGCCGCCGGCTGCGACGGCGTGGAGCTGGTGCTCGACCCGTGGTCGCTGATGGCCGGGCCCAACGCAGTGCGCCAGTACGGACACCGGATGGCGTGCCCGATCCGGGCGCTACATCCCTCGCTCTTTGGTCTGCCGGGTTGGCGAACGGCCCCGGAGGCGTTCCCCCGTCTGGCCGAATGGGCGTTGGCGCTGGAGTGCCCTCTGGTGGTGGTGCACCCCCCTCGCTTCTCCGGGCTGGCGGAGAACATCCGTCTCTTCGATCAAGGGCTGGCCAGCTTCCGACGGGTGGCAGGGGAAGAAGTGGTCATCGGGTTGGAGAACTCGGCTGTCTTCTTCGAGCGCGACCGGCAACACCCGTATGTCTGGCCTGAACGCGTCGCTGCTTTCGCCCTCGAACGGGGGATGCCGGTGGTCTTCGACACTACCCACGCTGCCAGCACCGGCCTGGGGTTGGTAGAGGCGTATGACCAGGTGGCTGGCCTGGTGCGCCATGTGCACCTTAGCGATTTCCGCCAACCACACGCCTGGCTGGATCGTCCGTCGCTGGATACCTACTTCAAGCATCACCAGCTACCGGGAGAGGGCGAACTGGACTTGGCGTCGTTCTTCCGCCGGTTGGAGGAGGATGGCTACTCGGGGGCGGTCACGGTGGAGGTGAGCCCGGTGGCCCTGCGGATATGGCGGCCGTCCCTGGCGACGCAGTTGCTGCGCCATTCGGTGGACATGGTGCGGGGGTGGCGGGCGGTGGGAGGGCAGGCTACGCCGGTGCTGCCCCTGCGTGATGCCGCATCGTAGACAGGGCGGTGGGGGTGGCATTATTGGCTGCCCTGCCGCAGTTGCGGTTCAGGAGGAGGAGCTGATGGGGGAGTGGACGTGACCGGCGAGCAGTCCTACTCGAGCGCCCGCGGTGCCAGTCTGCTCACGGCAGAGCAGGTGGAGCGGATCGGAATCACCGTCTCCTGCATCGTGGCCCTCTTCCTGGCCTCGCCCTTGTTGAGCATGGTGAGGGTGGACATCCCCCTGGTGGCACTGGGTTCGCCTCTGCATCTGGGGATCTCCCGTGAGCTTCTGGTAGGGGTGATGGCGGGGGCAATGGCCTGGACGGGCATGTTCTCCCTCCTCACCGTGCACCCGGCCTACGAACGCGGAACGCGCATCTATACCCACCGCATCCTGCCGGCCGTCACTGCGGTGGCAGCCACGGTCTTCTGGCAGCGTCAGGCGGAGATACCCCTGGAGGGCCGCCTCATCGTGGCGGCCAGCATCGGCATGCTGCTGTCGCTGGTGATGCTGGGCCAGTACGTGGCGCTGACGGGGGAGTCCCCCTGGGTGCTGAGGTTGCGGACCGCACTGAGTGTGCTCAGCCTGGCGGTGGCGTTCTACCTGTGGATCGTCCTCTATGGCACTCGGGTGCGCAGCTTGGTGGCCGCCCCGGCCGCTTTCCTCATTGCTGCCTTCCTGGCCCTGGATCTGTTGCAGTACGAGGCCGCGGGCGAGTGGCGGACCGTCCGCGCCGTGCTGACCATCAGCCTGCTGGTGGGGGAGTGCGCCTGGGCGCTCAACTTCTGGCGGCTGAGCCCAGTGCAGGCCGGGTTCGTGCTGCTTATGGTAAGCTACGTCACTATCGGGCTGACGAGACGCCTGTTCCAGGGAAGCCTGAGCTGGATGGCGGTCCTGGAGCATGGTGCTATGGTCGCCCTGCTGATGCTGGTGATGCAGCGCTTCGGATTCTAGGGAGGTTGCCGCACAGGCACAGGGATCACAGAGGGGCAATGGCTGGGAGCAGTGGCAAGCTACCCGGCCGGCCAGATGGCCTGCTCCATGGTGTGTACCGTCTGACGTCTCTGTGGGCTCTGTGCCCGCTCATTTTGGCTTGCGCGGCCGGTGCTTTGACACGGCATGCCCGGGGTGCTACCATCTGCCTTCGCCCTGGGCACCCCACCGACCGCGCGGCAGCTGTCGCTTGGGAGGTATGACCGTAGCATGCCCGAGAGAGGTGACGAGCTGACCTGCATCCCCAAGACGGTGGAATGGCGCGACGGGGCCGTGCTCATGATAGACCAGCGGCGGCTCCCCCACGAACTGGAGATCGCCCGCTTCGAGGACTATCGCCAGGTGGCCGAGGCCATCCGGGACATGTGCGTGCGGGGTGCGCCGGCAATAGGGGCAGCAGCTGCCTTCGGCATGGCCCTGGCGGCGCGCGAGGCGGTCGGCACCGGCACGGACGTGCGCCAGGCTCTGGAAGATGCCGCCCGGGTGCTGCGGGGCACGCGGCCCACAGCGGTGAACCTGTTCTGGGCCATAGATCGGATGCTGGGCGCGGCGCGAGCTCTGGCGGGCCGGTCGCCGCAGGAGGTGGCCGACGGCCTGGTGGAGGAGGCACAGATCATAGCCGCTAAGGACGAAGAGGCCAACCGCCGGCTGGGTCGCTATGGCGCTCAGCTGCTGCCCGACCCGGCCACGGTCATCACCCACTGTAACGCCGGGGCCCTGGCCACTGTCGCCTATGGCACGGCGCTGGGAGTCATCCGGGCCGCTCATGAGATGGGCAAGGAGGTGCACGTCCTGGTGGACGAGACTCGTCCCCGGCTCCAGGGGGCCCACCTCACCACCTGGGAACTCATGCAGGAGGGCATAGATTGTACCCTCATCGCGGACAACGCGGCGGGGCTGTTCCTGCTCCGGGGCCAGGTGAGCGCTGTCATCTTTGGTGCCGACCGCATCGCCGCCAACGGAGACGTGGCCAACAAGATCGGCACCTACAAGCTGGCCCTGGCCGCCCACGAGAATGGGGTGCCGGTGTACTGCGCCGCTCCTCTGAGTACGGTGGATATGGCGTTGCCCCGGGGCTTGGACATACCGATCGAGGAACGGTCGCCAGATGAGGTGCTGTACATCTGCGGGCAGCGCATCGCCCCCGAAGGAGTGAAGGTGGCCAATCCGGCCTTTGACATAACTCCGGCCCGGTACATCACCGCCATCGTCACTGAGGCGGGGGTGTTGCGGCCGCCCTTCGAGGAGAGCCTGCGGCGGGCGGTAGAGGAGACGGGCCGATGAGGCTGGTCGTGGCGGGGTCCATCGCCTTCGACTACCTGATGCGCTTTCCCGGCCGTTTCCGGGAACACATCCTGCCCGACCAGCTGGACAGCCTGAGCGTCAGCTTCCTAGTGGACAGGATGCGACGCAGCTATGGGGGCGTGGGGGCCAACATCGCCTACAGCCTAGCGCTCCTGGGGGAGAAGCCCCTGCTGGTAGGAGCGGCGGGACAGGACTTCGGCGATTACCGGCGTCGGCTGGAGAACGTAGGGGTGGACACTAGCCACGTGCTGGTAAGAGAGGATGACTTCACTGCCTCCTTCTTTGTCAGCACCGACCTGGCCGGCAGCCAGATCGCCTCCTTCTACGTGGGCGCCATGGACTACGCCGACCAGATTTCGCTGGGCAGCCTGAACCTGACTGGCGAGGACATAGTGGTGGTCTCGCCTGACAAGCCGGAGGCCATGCTTCTGCACGCCGAGGAAGCGAAGGCGGCCGGGGCGCGCCTGGTGTTTGACCCCAGCCAGCAGATACCGCGGCTCAGTGGGGAGCAGCTGCTCGAGGCCATGCGGGGCGCCTATGCCCTGGCGGTGAACGAGTACGAGTACGCTCTGCTCAAGAGGAAGACCGGCTTGGATGATGCCGACGTGCTGAAGGCAGTGCAGGTCCTGCTGGTGACCAGGGGCGAGCGGGGCTCGCACATCTGGGCCGGAGGGGAGTGCCTCTCCATACCTTGTCTGCCGCCAGTCTCGGTGGTGGATCCGACCGGGGTGGGGGACGCTTACCGCGCCGGGGTGGTGAAGGGGCTGGCCCGTGGGCTGGACTGGGTCGTCTGCGGTAGGCTGGGGGCTCTGGCAGCCTGCTATGTCGTGGAGCATATGGGGACGCAGGAGCACACCTTCACGCCGGCCGAGTTCGTGGAGCGGTACGCTGCCGTCTTTGGAGCTGAGGCCGAGGTTAGAGCCTGCTTTGAGTCGCTGGAGAGCACGCAATCACACCCGTCGTCCGGGTGAGTCGGAGAGGAGTGAGAGTGGAGCAGACATACGATATTGCCGATCTGGCGCTGGCAGACGAGGGGCAGCGGCGCATCGAGTGGGCGGCCCATGAGATGCCGGTGCTAGCGCTCATCGCCGAGCGGTTTGCCGGCGAGCGCCCGCTGGCCGGCAAGCGGCTGGCCGCCTGCCTGCACGTGACTGCCGAGACCGCCAACCTCATGCGGGCCCTCAAGGCGGGTGGCGCTGAGGTGGCCCTGTGTGCTTCCAACCCCCTCTCCACTCAGGACGACGTAGCGGCAGCTCTGGTGAGGCACCTCGGAGTCCCCGTCTTCGCTATTCGGGGCGAGGACAGCGATACCTACTACCGGCACATTCGCGCCGTGCTGGATACCCGGCCGCACATGACTATGGACGACGGCGCCGATCTAGTTACCACTCTGCACCGGGAGCGCCAGGACCTGGTCGCGGGGGTGATGGGCGGGACCGAGGAAACCACCACCGGCGTGATCCGTCTGCGCGCGATGGCCGAGCAGGGGGTGCTGCGCTATCCTATCATCGCCGTGAACGACGCTCGCACCAAGTACCTGTTCGACAACCGCTATGGCACCGGGCAATCTACCATTGACGGGGTAATCCGGGCGACCAACATGCTACTGGCGGGCAAGACGTTCGTGGTGGCGGGCTACGGCTGGTGTGGACGGGGAATCGCCATGCGGGCCCGGGGCATGGGCTCGAACGTGGTGGTTACCGAAGTGGACCCGCTGCGGGCGCTGGAGGCGGTTATGGACGGCTTCCGGGTCATGCCCATGCTGGAGGCGGCGGCCATCGGGGACGTGTTCGTCACCGCCACGGGCGACGTGAACGTGCTAGACCGGGATCACTTCGAGCAGATGAAGGACGGGGCGGTGCTGGCGAACTCGGGCCACTTCAATGTGGAGATCAACCTCCCCGCCTTGCAGGAGATGGCTGAGTCGGTGGAGCGGGTACGACCGGCGGTACAGCAGTTCGTTCTGCCGGGGAGCAAGCGTCTGGCGCTGTTGGGCGAGGGGAGGCTGATCAACCTGGCCGCGGCTGAGGGGCATCCTCCTAGCGTCATGGACATGAGCTTCGCCAACCAGGCCCTGAGCGCCGAGTACCTGGTCACCCATGCGGGCGAGTTGGAGCGGCGGGTGTACACCATCCCGCCGGAGACGGACCTGGAGATAGCCAGGCTCAAGCTGCGGGCCATGGGGGTGGCCCACGATGAGCTGAGTGAGGAGCAGGAGCGATACCTTTCGTCTTGGGAGGCCGGGACCTAGGCCCGCCGACGGACTGGCCGCCTGTGCCGGGAGGCTCGACGTCTGGCGGTTCCCCTACGAGGCAGGGCCGCGCGGGTTGGCCCGTGTCGGTTTGCTGCGGCTCGCACCCGAGATCGAGCCACCGCCCCGGTCTCGCTGTGTGAGGAACCTAGAGCAAGAGGGATAGCGATGTCCACCACCTTCACTACCGCCGTCAAGTCGTACTTGACGTCCGAATCAGTCACCGAGGGGCACCCGGACAAGATCTGTGACCAGATCTCGGACGCCATTCTGGACAGCATCCTGGCCCAGGATCCCGTGGCCCGAGTGGCCTGCGAGACGGCGACGACCACCGGCCTGGTGCTCATCATGGGAGAGATCAGCACCTGCGGCTATTGCGACATGGCCCAGGTGGCGCGGGATACCATTCGGCGCATTGGCTACACCGACTCCGCCCTCGGATTCGATGCCGATACTTGCGGAGTGCTGCTGTCCATCAAAGAGCAGTCGGCGGATATTGCCCGGGGGGTGGACCAGGCCCTGGAGGCACGGCTGGGCGAGATGACGGACGAGAGCATCGAGGCCATCGGCGCTGGCGACCAGGGGATGATGATCGGGTTCGCCTGCAATGAGACCCCCGAGCTGATGCCGATGTCCATCGCCCTAGCACACCGCCTGTGCCGCCGCCTGGCCGAGGTGCGCAAGGACGGTACCCTCCCTTATCTCCGGCCGGATGGGAAGTCGCAGGTGACAGTGGAGTACCACTTCGGTGTGCCGGCGCGGGTGGACACGGTGGTCATCGCAGCGCAGCACAGCCCCGAGGTGAGCCAGGCGCAGATCGAAGCCGAAGTGTGCGAGCAGGTTGTACGCCACGTGGTGCGGGAGGATCTGCTTGAGGGGACCCGCTACCTGGTGAACCCTACCGGCCGCTTCGTGATCGGCGGCCCCAAGGGCGACGCTGGGCTGACCGGTCGCAAGATCATCGTGGACACCTACGGCGGGGTGGCCCGGCACGGCGGCGGCTGCTTCTCGGGCAAGGACCCCACCAAGGTGGACCGCTCGGGGGCCTACATGGCCCGTTACATAGCGAAGAACGTGGTGGCCGCCGGCATCGCCGAGCGGTTCGAGCTCCAGATATCTTACGCGATCGGGGTGGCGCGGCCTCTGTCTCTCCAGGTCGAGACCTTCGGCACCGGACGAATCCCGGATGCGACCATTCGCGACCTGATCAGGGAGAACTTCGACATGCGGCCGGCAGCTATCATCCGGGATCTGGACCTGCGCCGGCCCATCTACCTTCCCACGGCGGCCTATGGCCACTTCGGCCGGACCGACGTAGACCTGCCCTGGGAGAGAACTGACAAGGCAGATAGCTTGCGACAGCAGGCGGGGCTATAGAACGCTGAGGACGCTGATACTACACTGATCTGCGCTGGTGAAAGAGAGTGAAGTAAGAAGATCAGCGGCACTCGGCGTGGTGTCGGCGCCATCTGACCTGCACATGCGGAGCGTTTGCATCCTCTGTGGTGCCCGGCAGGGCATGGGCTCTGCGTTCAGCGCTCCTGTTGTGGCAGCCTGGTGATGCCTGTAATATGGGGGCACGAACCGAGGGTCAGGCAGTTGCGTGCATTGGTCACCGGCGCCTCCGGCTTCGTCGGAGGCCACCTAACCGGGTATCTCCTGGCCGAGGGCTGGGAAGTGTGGGGCTGCTCGATGCGGCCCCCTCTTGTGGTTGGCGATGCTCGGGGCGGGGCACGATTCCTGGTTGCCGACCTGCGGTGCGCGCGGGCGGCTCGGGCGGTGATACAGGAGGCCCGGCCGCAAGCGCTCTTCCACCTGGCGGCTCAGGCGGCTGTCGGTCCGTCTCACGAGGACCCCTGGGAGACGCTGAGCGCTAACATCTCTATGCAGACGCACGTGCTGGAGGCGGTGCGGCGCTATCATCCGGATTGTGCCGTGTTGGTGGTGGGCTCAGGCGAGGAATACGGCCTGGCCCGGCCGGAGGACCTGCCGCTGAACGAGGGGGCTCCCTTGCGGCCGGCCAGCCCCTACGCGGTGAGCAAGGTGGCCCAGGACTTCCTCGGGCTGCAGTACCACCTTTCCTACGGGGTCCGGACGGTGCGCGTGCGGCCCTTCAACCACGTAGGTCCAGGGCAGGGTCCTGGGTTTGTAGCGGCGGACTTCGCCCGGCAACTGGTGGAGGCGGAGATGGGCCTGCGGCCGGCGCGAATCACCGTGGGCAACCTGGAGGCTGAGCGTGACTTCACCGACGTGCGCGATGTGGTGCGCGCCTACGTAGGGCTGATCCAGAGTCAGCGCTGGGGGGAGGTGTTCAACGTCGCCTCCGGTCAGGCCGTGCCGGTGCGGCGTTTGCTCGACCTGATGCTGGCCGAGAGTCGCGTCCAGGTCGAGGTGCAGCCCGATCCGGCCCGTATGAGGCCGTCCGACGTACCGGTGTTGGTGGGGGATGCGGCGCGGCTGCGGGAAGCCATCGGATGGCAGCCCTCCATCAGCTTGGAGCAGACGGTCCGGGACGTGATGAACTACTGGCGGAAGGAGCTGGCGAGTGAGAGGGGGCAGTAGATGGCGAAGACGGCCCTGATCACAGGCATCACCGGCCAGGATGGCTCCTATCTGGCAGAGTTGCTGCTCCAGAAGGGGTACGAAGTGGTGGGCATGGTGCGCCGCACCAGCACCACCAACTTCGACCGCATTCGCCACATCCAGGACGACGTCACTCTGGTGCAGGGAGACCTGCTGGATCAGGCCTCGCTCATTGGGATCTTGGCGGAGCACCGGCCGGACGAGGTGTACAACCTGGCGGCTCAGTCGTTCGTGCCCACCTCGTGGCGGCAACCCGTCTTGACGGGCGAGTTCACTGCCTTGGGCGTCACCCGACTGCTGGATGCCATCCGGGTGGTCTACGGCCCGGGCAGGCACGTTCGCTTCTACCAGGCCTCGAGCTCCGAGATGTTCGGCAAGGTGCGGGAAGTGCCCCAGCGGGAGACCACACCCTTCTATCCTCGCAGCCCCTACGGTGTGGCCAAGGTCTACGGTCATTGGATTACCGTCAACTACCGCGAGAGCTACGACCTGTTTGCTTGTAGTGGGATATTGTTCAACCACGAAAGTCCTAGGCGCGGCTTGGAGTTCGTGACGCGTAAGGTCACCCACGGCGTGGCCAGGATCAAGTTGGGGCTCGACGATAAGCTGCCCTTGGGCAACTTGGAGGCCCAGCGAGACTGGGGGTTCGCGGGGGACTACGTGTGGGCCATGTGGCTCATGCTCCAGCAGGAGGAGCCTGACGACTACGTGGTGGCCACGGGGAAGACGCATTCGGTGCGGGAGCTTTGTCGGGTGGCCTTCGAGCACGCCGGCCTCGACTACCGCGACCATGTCACTGTAGACGAGCGGTTCCTGCGCCCGGCCGAGGTAGATCAGTTGGTGGGCGATGCCTCCAAGGCGAGGCGGGTATTGGGCTGGCAGCCGCGGGTTACCTTCGAGGACCTGGTGCGCATGATGGTGGACGCCGACCTCGAGCTCCTGCGCCAGAGGAACTAGCTCGGATGCTCCTGGCGGACACCCACGCTCACCTCTCCGATCCCCAGTTCGACTCCGACCGAGTTCAGGTGATCGAGAGGGCGCGCCGGGCCGGTGTGGTGCTGGTGGTGGACGTGGGTTCCGACGTGGCTACCAGTGAGCGAGCGGTGGCGCTGGCGGCAGAGCCGGGAGTGTGGGCCGCTGTGGGAATCCACCCCCACAACGCCCGCGGCGCCGACGCCGCCGCCTTGGCGCGCATTGAGGAGTTCTCCGCCCAACCGGGCGTGGTGGCCGTGGGGGAGACGGGCCTGGACTTCTACCGGGATCACTCGCCGCGATCGGCTCAGATCGCTGCCTTTGAGGCCCACCTAGCCCTGGCCCACCGGGTGGGGAAGCCGGTAGTGGTCCACAGCAGAGAGGCGGACGCCGAGCTGATGGCGCGGTTGCGGCCCTGGGCGGGGAAGGTACGGGCGGTCTTGCACTGCTTCTCCGGTAGCGAAGCGATGCTGGAAGAGGCAGTGCAGCTCGGGTTCTCGATCTCCTTCGCAGGCACCGTCACCTATCCCAAGGCCGAGCGGCAGCGAAGCCTGGTGCGCCTGGTACCTCAGGCGCTGCTACTGGCGGAAACCGACTGCCCGTACCTGGCGCCGATGCCCAGGCGGGGCCAGCGCAATGAGCCCGCCTACGTGGCCCATACCGTGTCCGCCCTGGCGGAGGCTCGCGGAGTGCCTGTCGGGGATCTGGCGACGGCCATCTTCGAGAACGCGGAGGCTTTCTTTGGCATCGCACGCGGACATTAGCGTGCAGGGTGGTGAAGTGGTCCCCGGCGACCTGGAGCGGCTGCTGGCTCCGGTGCGGGATGCTCTAGGGCTGGTGGAGCGGCGCATTGCGCTGGCCATTCAGACGGAACAACCTGACCTAACCGAGGCCTATGCCGCGCTCTTCTCCGGGGGCAAGCGGATCCGCCCGGCGGTGACTCTGCTGTGTGCCGGTCCGGAGAGGGCTTGCTCCGAAACGGTGGTGGCCTTGGGGGCGGCTCTGGAGATGCTGCATTCGGCCACCCTAATCCACGACGACATCATAGACAAAGCCGACAGGCGGCGGGGGAAGCCCACGATCTCCGCCACTCAGGGGCCGGACGCGGCCATCTTGGCCGGCGATCATCTCTTCGCTCGGGCTGCGGTGGTGGTAACCGAGACGCAGGACCTGGAGGCGCTGCGCATCTTCGCCCAGACGCTGGTGACCATATCGGCGGGCGAACTGGAGCAGATTCGGCGCCGGAAGAGCCTTCCCTCGCGCGAGGACTACTTGCGCCTCATCCACGCCAAGACTGCCTGCCTCTTCGAGTCGGCAGCACTGGGAGGGGCGCTGCTGGCGGGCCGCCCCCAGGAGGAGGTGCGTCGGTTCGGGCTCTACGGCCGGAACCTAGGCCTGGCTTTCCAGATTGCCGATGACGTGCTGGACTATGTGGGGGATTCCTCGCGGCTGGGCAAGCCTACGCTCAACGACATCAGGCGGGGGGTGCTCACCCTGCCGGCCCTCCTATACGCCTGGGAGCGGGACGACTGGCAGAGCGCTTCCGTGCCCGATCGAGTGCCTCAGCGACAGGTAGGGCGGCTGGTGCAGCGGGTGATCGAGGGTGGCTACGTGGAGCGGGCCTTGGCTATGGCGAGGGAGTACGCCGAGGCTGCCTGGCGAAGTGTCGAGTCCCTCACCGATGGACGCTACGGCGAGTCTCTGCGGGGTCTAAGCCTGTTCGCGCTGGAGCGGGTTGACTGAGAGCCGATGGCTGCGCCCCTTGCCGGCCTCTCTGCGGTGATTGTGAGCTGGAACGTTCTGCCCCTGTTGCGGGAATGCCTCGATTCGCTGCTGCCTCAGCTCCGCCCAGGCGATGAAGCTCTTGTGGTGGACAATGCTTCTCAGGACGGCACCGAGGCTGCCGTTGCCACTGACTATCCCCAGGTGCAGCTGATCCAGGCGGGGTCCAACCTGGGCTTCTGTGGCGGCGTCAATCTGGGGCTGAGTCGCGCCCGAGGAAGCCTCCTCCTGATCCTGAACCCCGACACCCGGCTCGCGCCGGGGGCCGTGGAGGCGATGCGACGCCTGCCGGAGCGGGACGCATCCGTAGCCGTGGTCGGGCCACGGCTGGTGGACGCGGAGGGCTCGATCCAGCCGTCCCGGCGGCGGTTTCCCACCGTCGGCACCTTGTTCGTGGAGAGTACCCCGGCTCAGCGACTGCCCCTCCTGGATCGGATACCGCGCCGCTTTCGCCTGGAGGACCGCTCCGACGCCCACGTTCAGGGGGTGGACTGGGTAGGGGGGGCCTGCTTCCTGCTGCGGCGGGAGGCGCTGCAGGAGGTGGGGGGCCTGGATGGGACCTTCTTCATGTACTCCGAAGAAGTGGACCTGTGCCGACGGTTGGGCCAGTTAGGATGGGAGGCGGTCTTCGAGCCGGCGGCCGAGGTCGTGCACCATGAGGGCAAGAGCAGCGAGCAGGTGCCGGCGGCCCGGCTGGTGCGGTTCAACCGGAGCAAGGTTCTGTACGCCGAGAAGCACTTCAGCCGAGGGGTGGCGGAGGCGCTCCGGCTCTACCTCCTGGGCACGTTTGCCTGGGAGATGGGCCTGGAGGGGATCAAGCTGGCCCTCGGGCACAGAAGGGATCTGAGGCGGGAGCGACTGGGTCTCTACCGGCAGGCACTGGCCTCCGGCCTGAGGTAGAGGGCGTGAGGGTGCTCTTGGTGGCAGGAGAGTTTCCGCCCATGCAGGGGGGCCTGGGCGACTTCTCGCGCTGTCTGACTCAGGCCCTGGCGGACGAGGGTTGCGCCGTTACCGTCTTGGCGCCCGCTGAGGCCGTGCCTCGTGACCCGACGTGGCCCTTCGAGGTGCGGGCGGAGGCGCGCGGCTGGGGTCTGCGCGACCTGGATCGGATTAGGCGTCTCGCCTCAGAGTACGACGTCCTCAACCTGCAGTATCAGGCGGCCGCATACGGCATGAGGCTGCCCGTTCACCTCCTTCCTCTCTTCTCCCGAGGGACCCCGCTGGTGACCACCTTCCACGACCTGCGGGTGCCCTATCTCTTTCCCAAGGCGGGACCGCTGCGGCAGTGGTCCGTTCGGGGGCTGCTTCGGGGCAGTTGCGCCGCCATCCTCACAAACGAGGAGGACCTGGCTCGAGCTCGCATCATGGCGCCACGCGGCAACCTACACCTGGTCCGGATCGGGAGTAACGTGTCCCCCGTATCGGTGACACCGGAGCGGCGGCGGCAGTTCCGAGAGGCGCTCGGGGTGCCGCAGGAAGCCACGCTGGCGTGCTACTTCGCCTTCCTAAACGTCACCAAGGGGGGCTTGGACCTGGTGCGGGCGGTGGCGCGAGCGCGGGAGATGGGTGACGACGTCCGCCTGCTGTTCATCGGCGGGGACGTGGGAGCCTCCGATCCCACCAATGCCGCGTACGCCCGCGAGGTGTTCCAGGAGGTTGACCGGTTGGGCCTGCAGAGGTGGGTGTCCCGGACCGGGTTTCTGGAGCCGGAGGGGGTCTCTGTAGCTTTCGCGGCGAGCGACCTGTGCGTGCTGCCTTTCCGAGACGGGGCCTCCTACCGCCGGGGCAGCCTGATGGCGGCCCTGGCGCACGGCGTGCCCACCATCACCACCCAGCCGGCCGTCCCGGTCGCCGGACTCTCCGAAGGAGAGAACGTGCGGCTGGTGGCGCCCGGGGACGTAGAAGGGCTGGCCGAGGCGCTGCTGGAGCTATCTCGGAACCCGGAGGAGCGTCGCCGCCTGGGGGAGGCGGCTAGGCGGCTGTCGCGGCAGTTCCAATGGCCGGACATCGCTCGCCGGACGATAGAGGTCTACGAGAGCGTTCAGCTGATCTCGCCGCAGAGAGCGCAGAGGCCACGGAGGAAGGACAAGGGGTGAGCCAGCCAAGTGGGTAGGTGACGGAGGGCCAAGTCGTCGCACCGCCCACATTCAAGGTCTCATTCTGCCTGTCTCTCGACAGGCCTCTGCCCTGTCCTCTTTCCCCTGCGACCTCTACGGCCTCGGCGGTGGTATCCCTTCACTGGCCGCCGGCTCTGGCTGAAGTCTGCAACTTGGGACAATGGTGGTAGAATGGGCAGGCGAAGCGGAGCCGATGCGAATGCACATGAACCTGGCTGGCAACGTTCTGGAAGATGCACTCCTTCAGCGAGGGGGAAAGAACCTCTACGTGGTTCTTCTGTGCGTCGCCGGAGCGGTGCTGGCGGGCGTGGCCGTGGCCGGCCTGGGGCTACTGGCGTTCGTGGTAGCACTGGCGGTGCCTGTAGGGCTGGTGGTGCTGCGCGACGTGCGCTACTTCCTCTGGGGTAGCCTGGCGGTGATCACTCTGCTGCCCTTCGCCACCCTCCCGGTGGACATTGGAGTGACTCCCACCCTGCTGGAGGTGGCTTTACTGGGCACGACAGCGCTGGCCCTGGTGCGCTACGTCTACCTGCGTCGCTCTCGCGCTGATGTGACTCCGGTGGGCGTGGCCTTGCTTCTCTTCATAGGACTCATGCTGGCTTCCTTTGTCCTGGGGGTGGCGCACTCTCGGCCTACCGTCACTTCCCTGCGCCGTTTCGCTGATCTGGTCCTGGCGCTGGGCTTCTTCTTCGTGGCCGTCAACGTCCTGGAGGGCAGGCTGGTACGGCAGACCTTTCGCCTACTACTGGCTCTGGGGGCCGTGGCGGCGCTGGTCGGGGTGGCTCTGTACATGGCCCCGCGGGAGCTGGCGGAAGCGTTTCTGGGGCGCCTGGGGGTGGTGGGGTACCCCACTGGCAACGTCCTGCGCTACGTGGAGGACAACCCCGAACTGGCCCTGCGGGCCATCGGCACTTCCGTGGACCCAAACGTGTTCGGGGGAATGCTGGCCATCCTGGGCGGGCTCGCGGCTCCCCAGTTGTTCGTGCCTGGGCCGCGTCGGGACAGGCTGTTCGCCGCAGGGGTGGCGGGCGCGGTGGCGCTGGCCCTGTTGCTGACCTACTCGCGCGGTTCCATGTTCGGTCTGGCGATGGCGTTGGGAATGCTAGGCCTAGTCCGTCATCGCCGCATTCTGTGGCTGCTGGCCGCCGGGCTGCTTCTAGTCCTAGTGTTACCCATGACCAGGGACTACGTTCAGCACTTTATCGAGGGGCTGAGGGGGCAGGACGTGGCCACCCAGATGCGCTTCGGCGAGTACAAGGATGCCTTTCTGCTCATCTCTCGCTACCCTTGGTTTGGGGTGGGGTTCACTGGAGTCCCGGACGTGGACATCTACCTAGGGGTGTCCTGCGTCTACCTCCTGATCGCCGAGGAGATGGGCCTGGTGGGCGTGGCGGCGTTCCTGCTCGCTCTCGGAGTCTTCTTCGCCTACGTGTGGCCGCGAAGCCGGGCGGTGCGTCAGTCGGACCCGCAGCTGGAAGGTCTTATGCTGGGAGCCCAGACGGGCGTGGTCGCCGGGATGGTGGCCGGTGTGCTGGACCACTACCTGTTCAACCTTGCCTTCCCCCATGCAGCCACTCTGTTGTGGCTGGTGGTGGCCCTGGGAGTGGCGGCCGCCCTGGAGGCGGAGGGCGGGCGTGGTAGCCTGCCCCTACCACCGGGCGATGGCGGAGTGAGTCAAGAACTCTGTGGCGCAGCGGAGGGCAGGGACGGTGGTCTACCCCTGCCACTGGTAGGCGGCACAGGAGCGGATGCACCGGCGATGGGCCATGTTGGGAGCGGGCGATCCTGGCCGCCTGAGGGGGCGGGGAAGCTCAACCGGAGGACAACATGAGAGCCGAGCCGCTGAGCGTGGTGTTCGGCGCCGGGAACGTCGGACGCGGCTTCCTGGGCCAACTGCTGACTGAGTCCGGCTATAGGGTGCTGTTTGTGGACGTGGTGGAGCCGCTGGTGCGAGCGCTGGCCGAGCGGGGCCGCTATACGTTGCAGTTGGTGACGGACTCAGAGGTGGAGGAGCTGGAGATCTCCGGCGTGAGCGCTGTGATGGCCGGAGAGACGGAAGAGGTGGCCCAGGCGATCGCTGGGTGCGACCTGGCGGCCACCGCGGTGGGCGTGCCCGCCCTGCCCAAGGTAGCGCCGGTGATAGCGGCGGGGTTGGAGCGCCGTCGGCGAGAAGGGGGCGGTCCCCTCAATCTCATTGTGTGCGAGAACCTGAGGAACGCCCCGGACGTGTTCGCGGACATGCTGCGGGAGCACCTCTCGCCGGAGGGTCGAGCCTATCTGGAAGAACAGGTAGGGCTGGTGGACGCCGTGATCGCCCGCATGGTTCCGTTGATTCCGCCCGAGATCAGTCGGGAGGACCCCTCCTTCATCATGGCCGAGCCGTACAAGGTTCTGCCAGTCAATCGGGCGCGGTTCAAGGGCGAGATCCCCCGGGTGGTGGGGATGGAGCCGCGGGACAACTTCGCTGCCTACGTGGACCAGAAGCTCTTCACTCACAACGCTGGCCACGCGATGATCGCCTACCTGGGCTACCTCAACGACTACGAGTACGGGTACGAGGCCCTCGATGACCCGCTGGTGGCCGAGCTGACCGAGCAGGCGCTGGAGGAATCGAGCGAGGCCCTCATTCGAAGGCATGGGCTCAACCCCTCGGAGCAGTACGCTTTGGTGGAGGACCTGATGCGCCGCTTCCGCAACCACCGACTGGGAGACACCATCTTCCGGCTGGGGCGGGACCCTATCCGCAAGCTGGGCCCGAACGACCGATTGGCAGGCGCGGCGCGGCTGGTGGTAGAGACGGCCGGCCGGCCGGAGGCGCTGGCATGGGGCATAGCGGCGGCGCTGCTATTCGACCCGCCCGAGGACGAGAGCGCTCGTCGCCTTCAGGCTATGTTGCGGGACGCTCCCGTCTCTCAGGTGCTATACGAGGTAAGCGGGATTGAGCCGGGTAGCCAGCTGAGCGAAATGGTGACGGATCGTTACCAGTCGCTCTCCAACGGCGCCTGGCCTGAGATATCGGGCGTCAGCGACTGACACCAGGAGGTCATCGGTATGAGCGAAAGACCCGCCGGTGCCGACGTGGCCAGTGTGGCTCTGCCCTCCAAGGATGAGCTCATGACCATGCTGCGGCAGATGTGGGAAATCCGGATCTTCGAAGACACGGTCTACGATTTGCTGGGCCGGGACCTGATCAAGGGCGCTTCGCACCTGTACGCGGGTGAAGAGGCGGTGGCGGTGGGCGCCATGTCCGCCATTGGCGAGAATGACCTCATCACTAGCACCCATCGGGGGCACGGTCACTGCCACGCCCACGGCGACAAGCACGCTAAGGGCCCGCAGGCCAAGCAGGAGCACCTGAACCGCATGATGGCCGAGCTGTGTGGGCGGGCCACCGGCTACTGCCGGGGTCGCGGGGGGTCCATGCACATCGCCGACGTGTCTAAGGGCAACCTGGGTGCCACTGGCATCGTGGGGGGCAACATACCAGTGGCTACGGGAGCCGGGTTGTCGGTGAAGATGCGAGGGACGGACCAGGTGGTGCTGTGCTTCTTCGGCGACGGTGCCTCCAACACGGGCAACTTCCACGAGTCTCTCAACATGGCCTCCACCTGGAAGCTACCGGTGGTGTATGTGGTGGAGAACAACCTGTACGGTATGTCCGTCCCCTTCTGCAACGCCGCCGCCTGCCCCGACGTGGCTCGCCGGGCGGCCGCGTACGAGATGCCCGGGGTGATCGTCGACGGGATGGACGTGCTGGCGGTTAGGGAAGCGGTGGCTGAAGCCGTGGAGCGCGCCCGCCGGGGCGAGGGACCCAGCCTCATCGAGGCCAAGACCTACCGCTACTACGGACACTCGCGCAGCGACCCGCGTGCCTACCGTACCAAGGAAGAGGAGCAAGCCTGGCGGGAGCGTGACCCCATCCAGCGCCTGAGGCGACTCCTCCTGGAGGAGGGCATCGCCACGCAGGAGGAGCTGGACGAGGTGGAGCAGCGGGCTCAGGAGGCCATTGACAAAGCCGTCGAGTTCGCTCTAGCCAGCCCCATGCCCTCACCGGACGAGCTGTACCAGGACGTCTACGCCCCTCTGACCTACCCGCCCGAGGTCCTGCAGCGCGACGCCGAGCTGCGGGCTCGGGTGCACCGGGGCGAGGGGGGGCGAGTCATCACCTACGGCCAGGCGCTCAATGAGGCCTTGCGGGAAGAGATGAAGCGCGACGAGCGAGTCTTCATCATGGGAGAGGACGTGGGCCTCTACGGAGGCGCCTACGCCGTCACTAAGGGGCTGTTCCAGGAGTTCGGCCCTGAACGGGTCCGCGACACCGCCATTTCCGAGGCGGCCATCGGTGGCGCCGGCGTGGGAGCGGCCATGTCGGGGATGCGACCGGTGATCGAGATCATGTACGTGGACTTCACTCCTCTGGCCATGGACCAGTTGGCCAACCAGGGGGCCAAAAACCGCTACATGTTCGGGGGGAAGACTACCGTGCCCCTGGTGGTGCGGACAGAAGGTGGCGCCGGCCGCAGCATCGCCGCCCACCACTCGCAGAGCTTAGAAGCGCTCTGGGTGCACTTCCCCGGCATCTATGTGGTCATGCCCTGCACCCCCTACGATGCCAAGGGACTGCTCAAGGCGGCCATCCGACAGGACAACCCCGTCATGTTTATCGAACACAAGATGCTCTACCGGGTGCAGGGCCCGGTGCCTGAAGAGGATTACATCGTGCCGCTGGGGGTGGCCGACGTTAAGCGGGAGGGGACGGACGCCACCGTGGTGGCCTATTCCCGCATGCTGCACACGGCCCTGCAGGCTGCCGAGCAGTTAGCAGCGGACGGGGTGAGCGTCGAAGTGATCGACCCACGCAGCCTAAAGCCGCTCGACCTGGACACCATCGTGGACTCAGTGAAGAAGACGGGCCGGTTGGTGGTGGTGACGGAGGCCTACAAGACCGGGGCCTTCACCAGCGAACTGGTAACCCTGGTCAACGAAGCGGCTTTCGATTGGCTGGACGCTCCCATCGAGCGGGTGTGCGGTGCTGACGTGCCCGTGCCCATGGCCGAGTCGCTCGAGGACGCGGCCATTCCCAACGCGGACCGAATCGCCGCGGCCATCCGCAAGGTGATCCGCTAGGAGGAGGCGCATGGCCACGGAAGTCATCATGCCCAAGCTGGGCCAGACCATGGAGAAGGGCACCATCACCGAGTGGCTGGTGAAGGAAGGCCAGCCGGTTCGCCGGGGAGAGCCGCTGTTCAAGATCGAGTCGGACAAGGCGGTCCTGGATGTCAACGCTCCGGCCACCGGTGTCTTGCGCAAGATACTGGTGCCGAAGGGCGGGTCGGCGCCCATTCTCTCCCGCGTGGGAGTGATCGCCCGGGAGGACGAGGACATCGCAGCTCTTGTGGGGGAGGCGTCGCCCGGCGGTGCTGCGTCCAAGGCAGAGCGCGCCCCGGAAGTGGAGGCGGCACCGGCGGCGGGGCCCCAGGAGGCAGCGGCGGAGCGGCCGGCTGGGGAGCGGGTGGTCGCCTCTCCCCGAGCTCGACGACTGGCGCGGCTAGAAGGAGTGGACCTGGCTGCCGTCACCGGCAGCGGCCCGGAGGGCCGCATCGTGGAGAGGGACGTCCAGGCGTACCTGGAGAGCCTGCCTCGCGTGACGCCCGCGGCCCGGGAGGCGGCTCGATCCTTGGGAGTGGAGCTGACCTCCTTGCCTCGCCCGCAGGCCGGAGACCGCCTGACGCGAGAGGACATTCTGCGCACCGTGGAGCCGGTGCGCGCGGCCGGGGATGGCGGCCCCGAGAGGCCGAAGCCGGAGGAGGAACGGCAGCCGCTGACCGGAGTGCGCGCACTGATTGCGGAGAGGATGGTGGCCAGCGTGCACACCACGGCGGCTTACACCCTCACCACCGAGGCTGATGCTACGGCCCTGGTGGCCTGGCGCGAGAGGCTAAAGGCGCGAGCGCGGGCGGGCGAGCGCGTTCCGACATACAACGATCTGTTAGTACGGCTGCTGGCGCGGGCTCTGGTGGAGTACCCTGACCTGAACGCCCACCTCGAGGGCGATGAGATCGTCCGTTCGGGCTCGGTGAACGTGGGCCTGGCGGTGGACACTGAACGGGGGCTGGTAGTGCCCGTGCTGCGTGACGCTCAGCGGCTGACCCTGAGCGAGATCGCCGAGGGCAGCGCCGAGTTGGTGGCGAAGGCCCGGGCGGGGCAGCTCACCCCGGATGATATGTCGGGGGGTACGTTTACCATCTCTAACCTGGGCATGTTCGAGATAGACGTGTTCACTCCCATCATCAACGTGCCTGAGGTGGCCATCCTGGGGGTGGGCCGGATCGCCGAGCGACCCATGGTACACCAGGGCGCCATCGTGGCGCGTCCCACGGTGGTGCTCAGTCTCACGGCGGACCATCGGCTGGTGGATGGGGCGCCGGGGGCGCGGTTCCTCCAGCGGGTGAAGCAATTGGTGGAGGATCCGCTGCTGGCGCTGTAACGATGTGCGCCCGGGAGGTCGGCTGTGGCGGCCTCCCGGGTCAAGTGGGTCGCTTACGCAGTCTCGCGCAGGGGCGGCGTGCAGGGCCTGAGACCGAACCTCCGCTCCTGCGCCCGTGTCCCGGCCTACCGAACGTGTGCCTCTCTGTCGCCCCGGCAGCTGCCTCCCTATGCTTCTGCGGCGATCTCGTAGCGAAGCCAGACGACGTCGCCGGGTAGCTGCTCCACTTGGACCAGCCGGAGGCCGATGGCACTGCCTAGCGGGCCCGGGTCGACGGAGCGAAAGAGCGGACGCGGCTCGGTGCCGCCCACCAGGTAAGGGGACAGCAGCAGGCTGATCTCCTGGACCAGCCCGCCGCTCAGAAGGGCAGCAGTCAGGGTGCCGCCGCTGTCGGCGTGTACCAGACGGACGCCGAAGTGCCGGGTCAGTTCCTCCAGGGCCGCCCGCAGGTCTACCCTATCCTCGCCGGCAATGATGGCGTGGACGCGTGAGCGGCGCAGGTAGTCGAGGTACTCCTCCGGGGTAGCGCGGGAGCAGAGGGCTACCTGGCCCCGCCAGTAGGGCATCGAGCGGAGTTGCTGCCAGTGCCGGATGCGGCCCCGGCTGTCGGTGACGACCAAGAGGGGTCGAGTGTCATTGGGCTCTGGTTCGGGCCCGGCACACTCCGCCTCACCGTCGGGCTGGAGGGGTTGGTCGCCGCTGAGCAGGGTGTCAGCGCCCGTCAGGTGAGCGTCCACGTTCCAGCGGCCGGCCAGGGAGTAGTAGAGGGCGGGGTCGGCCGGGAAGCCCTCTATCCGCCCGTCAAGGCTCACCTGATTGTGGATGAAGACTCTCGGCAGCATGGCGTACCTCCAGATGGAGATTCCTCGCGAGTCCACGTCGGCCGGCAACGGCAGAAACACCAAGCATAGCATCCGTCCCGGGGGCACGGCGAATTGGGGCCCTGCCAGCGGCCGAGCCCGCAATGAGGAGCGAGCCCCCAGGCGTGGGGTGGCTGCCTGTTGAGGTCCGGTCGCGCGTGGGCGCGCGAACTCCTCGTGTGGCGGACGTTCGGCAGCCAGGTGCGACCTGCATCGGAGAGTGGCTGGGAGAGTGGCTGGGAGAGTGATTGCGCGTGGTGGGGGCGCTATGCCTCTCGAAGCCCGCTCGCGCGTGGGCGCGCGAACTCCTCGCGTGGTGGCGGTTGAGCGCCCACGTGCGGTCGGCCTGACGCCAGGTGTAGGGCTTTCTCATGTTTGCGGTGAGGAGGTGAGGAGGGCAAGGGCGTAGGCCAGGTGAGCAGCGCAGTAGCGGCGGGCAGCGGCGAGGTTGGTGAAGCCAGCTAGGCGCAGCAGCCCAATGACGA